>CAIWPS010000639.1 GCA_903914615.1 uncultured beta proteobacterium
ACACCAGCGTCATCAACCAGGGACAGATCCTGGCCCAGGCCGGCAGCACGGTGGTGCAGAACGGCGTCACGATCGACGGCCTGGTCAACACGGTGGGCACCGGCAAGGTCCTGGGCACCAGCAACGGCTCCAATTTCCTGAACGGCGCCACCTTCAACGGCACGCTGGACCTGAGCACCAACGGCAATTCCATCGAGCGGGTGATCAACGGCACGACGTTCACGGGAGCGGTCAACATCGCCAACGGCGGCGTGCTCCTTCTGGACAGCGTGAACACGGTCGGGGGTGCGCAGTCGATCGGCGGCACCGGGGTGATCAACCTGAACGACGCGACGGCGCGGCTGGCGGTGGACGGCACCGGCACGACGACGATCGGCTCGGGCCTCACGGTGCGCGGCCAGGGCAACATCGGCGCGGCGCTGTACAACGGCGGCACCAACAACCTCGTCAACAACGGCACGTTCCTGGCCGACGGCGGCACGCTGACGGTCAGCACGCCTGCGGGCTCGGGTTCGCTCACCGGCACCGGCACCCTGCAGGCCAGCGGCGGCACCCTGGTGCTGGCCACCGCCAATCCGAGCACCCAGGGCCAGCTGCTGGTGGGCGCCGGCCCGTCGGCGGTGAACCTGGGCACCTCGAACCTGACGATCACCAGCGACTACAACAACGCCCAGTTCGGGACCGGCAATTCGTTCAATGCCCGCGCCGGCATCACCGGCACCGGTCTGATCGTGGCCGGCGGCAATGCCGCCCAGGCGATCACCGGCGCCAACGTGACCAACGGCACCACGGGCGTGGCCACCCTGACCATCGGCAATGTGCGCGTGGGCGCCAACACCTACGACTACCAGATCGCCAACACCGGCACCACCGGCCCGACGCTGCGCGGCGCGATCCAGACCAGCGTCAACGGCGGCAACATCACCGACGCACGCCTGAGCGGCACGGGCGTGACGGCGTCCAACTACGTGACCGGCGGCCCGGGCGGCAACACCGGCAACCTGGGCGTGACCTTCACCACCGCCACCGCCGGCGCGCTGGCGCCCTTGACCGGACAGTCGGTCAACCTGGCCAGCAATTTCTCGAACATCGGCAACCAGCAGCTCAACATCGTGATCGGCTCCGGCGCGGCGGCCTACAACCCCGCCTCCGGCAACGCCACGGCGCCGGTGCAGGTGGCCAACCAGCGCGTGGGCGGCAGCAACACCGCCGCCGTGACGGTGGCCAACACCGCCGCCGCGGGCAGCTTCAGCGAGGACCTCAACGCCAGCGTGAGCGCCACCAGCGGTGGCGTGACCAGCAACGGCGGCACCATCAGCGGCCTGCTCGCCGGCAGCAGCAACACCGGGGCGATCACGGTGGGCGTGAACACCGCCACCGCCGGCGCGCAGACCGGCACGGTGACGCTGGCCTACCAGACCAACGGCACGGTCGCCGGGGTCAGCAACGGCCTGGGCGTGGCCAGCGTGGGCACGCAGGCGGTCACGGTCAACGGCAACGTCTACCAGGCGGCGGCCGGGGCGCTGCAGACCACCTCGCTGAATTTCGGCACGGTGCAGGTCGGCCAGTCGGTCAGCCAGAACCTGGTGGTGCGCAACACCGCCACCGGCGCGGCCGGCTTCGTCGAGGACCTGAATGCCAGCTTCGGCGCCGCCAACGGCACCGGCAGCGCGCTGATCAGCGGCACCGGCAGCCTGAGCGGCATCCTGGCCGGCACCAACAGCACCGCGGCCAACGGCACCATGACGGTGTCGGTCAACACGGCGGCGGCCGGCACGGTCAGCGGCGGCATCACGGTGAACTACGCCACCGCCGGTGCGGTCAATGGCGTGAGCAACGGACTTGGCACGGCCGCGGTGGGCTCGCAGAACTTCGGCGTCATCGGCGCGATCCAGGCC
>CAIWPS010000640.1 GCA_903914615.1 uncultured beta proteobacterium
AAGATGCGCTTGGGGTCGACGCCGCGGTCGGCGAGGAAGCGCCGCACGGCGTTCAGGCGTGCCGCGGTGAGGGCGTTGTCGGTGTGGCTGCCGCCGTCGATCTCCCACGGCCCCGTCGGCACCAGCAGCGCCACCTCGACGCGCAGGCCCAGCGCCTCGATGATGAGCTCGGTCAGCTTGGCCTTGGCCGACTCGCTGAGATGGTCGCCCTCGAACAGGCCCTTGGCGGGCAGGCTGGCGCTGCGCGGCTTGATGTCCTCGGGCACCTGCAGGGCCGAGGGCGGCAGCGGCTTGACGGGCTGGTCGCCCGGGGCGGCTGCCAGCGGGCCGGCGGCTGCCAGCCACAGGGCGGCGGCGATCGCGCTCAGCGGCGTGCGCAGGTTCGGCATGGCGCTTCCCTTCATGTTGTCAAGCCATTGTGAACCCAGAGCGGCGCCGGCGTGCGCAGCCCGGCCGCCAGGGCCCTGGCGCTTGACCGCGATCAAGCGCCGCTGCTGCCGTGTGCCGCCGTGCCGCGCGCTGGCGTACGCTGGGCGGCTGCGATTTCCGCAGGGAGCCCGAACATGAAGATCCTCCTGCCCGTCGACGGTTCACCGGCCTCGCTGGCGGCCGTGCTGCACGCCATGCGCTGGGTGCGGGGCGGCCTGCAGGCCAGCTTCGTGCTGGCCAACGTGCAGGAACCGCCGACGCTGTACGACGTGGTGGTGGCCCACGACCCCGCCGTCATCGACGCCGTGCGCGCCGCCGTCGGCGCCGACCAGCTGGCCGCCGCCGAGGCCCTGCTCGACGGCGCCAACCTGCATTACGAAAGCGAAGTCGCCGGCGGCGACCCCGGCCACATGCTGGTCGACCTGATCGAGAACTACCAGTGCCAGGCCGTGGTGATGGGCGCCGTGGGCGCCGGCGGCGGCCGCTCGGCCCTGGGCCGCGTGGCGCTGGCGGTGCTGCATCACAGCCCGGTGCCGGTGACCATCGTGCGCCCGCCCGCGCCCAAGGAAGAGGGCGGCCTGGGCGGCTGAGCGCGGTCTGCGGCGGCGCCGGGCATCATCGCGGCCATGCGCCGCTTCGCCCGCCTGTACCTGGCGCTGGACGCCAGCACCGCCACCGGCGACAAGGTGGCGGCGCTGGTGCGCTACTTCGGCGATGCCGCGGCGGCCGACGCCGCCTGGGCGGTGTACTTCCTGGCCGGCGGCAAGCCGCGCCAGGTGCTGCCCACGGCGCTGCTGCGCGAGGCCGCGTGCCGCCGCGCCGGCATCGCCGACTGGCTCTTCGAGGCCTGCTACCAGGCCGTGGGCGACCTGGCCGAGACCATCGCGCTGGTGCTGCCGCCGGCCACGCGCGCCAGCCATGAAGGCCTGGCGCACTGGGTGCAGGAGCGGCTGCTGCCGCTGCGCGACCTGTCGCCCGCCGAGCAGCTGCTGCGCATCGAGGCCGCCTGGGACGAGCTGGACGCCGTCGAGCGCTTCCTGCTCGTCAAGCTCATCGGCGGCGGCTTCCGCGTCGGCGTCAGCAAGCTGCTGGTGCAGCGGGCCTTGGCCGAGCACGCGGGTCTGGACGCCAAGCTGCTGGCCCAGCGCCTCGTCGGCTGGACCGATGCCCGCGCCACGCCCAGCGCCGAGCGCTACACGGCCCTGCTGGCCCCGGCCGCCGGCAGCAGCGCGCCGACAGGCCAGCCCTACCCCTTCTTCCTCGCCCATGCGCTGCAGGCGCCGCCGCAGACGCTGGGGCCGCCGTCCGACTGGCTGGTGGAATGGAAGTACGACGGCATCCGCGCCCAGGTGCTCAAGCGCGGCGGGCAGCCGTGGATCTGGTCGCGCGGCGAGGAACTGGTCACCGAACGCTTCCCCGAGGTCGCGGCCCAGGCCGCCGCCTGGCCCGAGGGCACGGTGGTCGACGGCGAGCTGCTGGCCTGGCTGCGGGGCAGCGAGCATCCGGCGCCCTTCCAGCTGCTGCAGCAGCGCATCGCGCGCAAGACGCTGCCGAAGAAACTGCTGGCCTCGGCGCCCGTGGTGCTGCTGGCCTATGACCTGCTGGAGGAAGGCGGCGCCGACCTGCGCGGCCTGCCGCAGGCGCGGCGGCGCGAGCGCCTGGCCACGTTCGCGCAGGCGCAGGGCCTGCGCCTGTCGCCCGAGGTCCAGGCGGCCGACTGGCCGGCCTACGCGGCGCTGCGCGCGCAGTCGCGCCAGCGCGGCGTCGAAGGCCTGATGCTCAAGCACTGCGATGCCCGCTACGGCGTCGGCCGCACCAAGGGCGAAGGCACGTGGTGGAAGTGGAAGGTCGAGCCGCTGGCGGTGGACGCCGTGCTCGTCTACGCCCAGGCCGGCCACGGCCGTCGCGCCAGCCTCTACACCGACTACACCTTCGCCGTCTGGAGCCGCCCGCCGGCCGATGCCGCCGAGGCCGCGGCCGTGCTCGACGCCATCGCCCGCCGCGAGCCCGCGCAGCCCGGCGCACTGCAGCTGCTGCCCTTCGCGAAGGCCTATTCGGGGCTGAGCGACGAGGAGTTCGCGACCGTGGACCGCGTTATCCGCGCCACCACGCTGGAGAAGTTCGGCCCCGTGCGCAGCGTGCGGCCGAGCCTGGTGTTCGAGATCGGCTTCGAGGGCATCCAGGCCAGCCCGCGCCACAAGAGCGGCATCGCCGTGCGCTTCCCGCGCATGCTGCGC
>CAIWPS010000641.1 GCA_903914615.1 uncultured beta proteobacterium
CACGCGGCTGAAGCAGCGCCACACCATCACGACCCTGTCCAACGGCAACTTCTCGCTCTTGACCGAGATGGCCAAGCACGGCGGCCTGCCCTGGGACTGCATCATCTCGGCCGAGCTCTTCGGCCACTACAAGCCCGACCTCGAGGTCTACCTGGGCTGCGCACGCCTGCTGGACCTGGCGCCGGGTGAGCTGATGCTGGTGGCCTGCCACCCGTCGGACCTGCGCGCCGCGAAGGCCAACGGCCTGCGCACGGCGTATGTGCGCAGGCCGCTGGAACACGGTGTGGGCACGATCGAACCGACCTGGGTGGAGGGCGAGTTCGACCTCGTCGTGGCGGACTTCGGCCAGCTCGCGGACGCGCTGGCTTCGTGAAGCCGTTGCCGGGCCCGGCCCGGCCCGGCCTGGCTTGCGGGTCGCCCGCGCCGCGCCTAGGCTTGCCGCAACCCGCGCCAGCGCCGGACCGCGCCGGCACCGATGCCTGCGGCCAGGATCAGCGCCAGGCTGGAAGGCTCGGGGACGAAGCCCACGTTGGTCACCGTCGCCGTGGCCGCCCCCTCGATGCAATCGGTGCAGTTGATGAACCAGCCGAAGGAGGAGGTGGCCACGTAGGTGCTGTGGCCGGACTGGCTGATGGCGCCGCCCAGATCGGACAGGTTGATGTGCGCGCCATCGACGATCACGCCAAAGATGTCACCTGCCGGGCCGCCCGAGTCCGCCGTCAGGTAGGCCCAGTCGAAAGTGAACGTGCCGCTGATCGGGCTGACCATGACGTCGAGCTCGCAGCCGCTCAGCACGCTGTACTGCCCGCCCTGGCAGGCCGGAACGAAGTTCCCCTCGTCCGTGCTGGTGGCGTTGCTGCCGACCATGACCAGGTTCGTCGCCGAAAAGGTCGCCGTGCCGGGAACCGCCGACCCGGGAACACCGCCGAGGGTGCCGGAATTGCTGACGGTGAATTTCGCAGGCGCGACCGGACCGACGAAGTCGGCCAGGGCAGGGCCCGCCTGGAGGGCGGCCAGTAGTGCAAGTGCGATGGATGCTTTCATCTGTGGCTTTCGTGTGTGATTTCAGCGTGAGGCGGCGACCGGCACCGGACGCGAGGGCAGTGCCGCGGGGATCACCGGCCACCAGCCGCTGGCCGAAGCCGCGGCGATGAGCGCGGTGGCGTCGGCCGAAAGCAGGTAACCCTGGGCGACCGCGTTGTTGGCTGCGGCCGTCACCGCAGCCACGTAGCCGGCCTGGTTGCCGTAGCGCTCGGCCAGGGACAGCCGCGGGTCGCCATTGGCCAGGCGTTGCGCTCGCGTGGTGGCGAAGGGAATGTAGCCGCCGACGTAGTTGCAGACCTGCCCGGCATGGAACGGCTTGCCGACGGCGGCGCTGCCGTCGGTGATGTTCCAGCCCACGTAGGTGCCCAGCGGCGCGTCGCGCAGCACCGTGGGCACACCGCCCAGTTCGTTGCCGTCGGCGTCCACGCGTGGCACCTTCATCGGGATCGCCTGCAGGATGGCGGGCGGAATGTTGGTGGCCACGCCGCTGGCCTGGTTCGCGTTGAACTGCGGGCCCCAGTCGTACTGGAAGACCGGGAAGATGAAGTTCTCGGGCTGGAAGAAGCTCGCCGGCACGCCCGGTACCCCGCTGGGGAAGCCCATCGCGGCCTGGGTCGGGTCGACGAGATTGCCGCCGGCGATCGTCGGGTAGCGGCTGGGCGGGGGCGAGGCACCGTTGAAGAGCCAGTTGCGCATCGCCAGCCGCAGCACGTTGACCAGCTGGGTTTCAGGAATCGGGTTGGCGGCCAGCGTGCCAGTGCCGTAGTTGTTGCCAGGGCAGCTGGGTACGGCCGCCGGCGTGTAGTTGAAGCCGCCCGCACCGCCGCCATGGGTGGTGCTGGGCACGTAGTAGCGACGCACGTTGCGTGTCAGCGGAATATCGACGTTGGCGCTGGTACCGACCCACTCCATGGTCATCTTCAGCGCGAAGACTTCCGACGAGCCGAAATGCTCGATGATTTTCGGGCAGGTGCCGTTCAGGTTGCAGCGCGTGAAGATGCTGGCCGTGGGCAGGTTACGTGCAGTGTCCGGCCAGTCCACCCACCATTGCGGGCCCTCGCTGCCCATCTGGTAGAGCTCCAGCACGCCGTCGGGCTGGCCCCAGCGCACATTGGCGGCGACGCGGCGGCCGGCGATGATGGGCCAGGCGCCCTCGTGCACCATGCGGTTGGACTCGTCCTGGTTCATGCCCAGGAAGATGAACTGGCGCGTGAAGTTGCCCGACTGAGAAACGCCGCGGATGGCCGACTTCTTCACCACCCCGGCGATCGGGTTGGGCGTGCCGAGGTCATCCTGCGCCGCGTACTTGAAGAAGGAGCCGACGTCGCGGAAGGCGGCGATGCCGGCGCCCAGCACGTAGGCGCCCTTCACCGGGTAGACCAGCTGGTACAGCAGCGTCGGGTCGTAGCCGTTCTTCAGGCAGATCTGCACCGGCAGGTTGGCGGGCAGGTGGGTGACGTCGATGTCCTGCGGCGTCCCCGGGAAGGGGTTGGCCGCGCTGCAGCTGGCATAGGCCCAGTCGGTGGACGGGATGACGCTGCCGACGCTGACGACGCCGTTGCTGGTCTCGTGGGTGTGCGTGGTGAGCACGGCCTGCGTCGTGTCCAGCGTCGCCGGCAGGTAGGGCACCGGGTTGCCGCCGACGTTCAGCGGCTGCGAGCCGACACCGCTGCGGTTGACGATGCGCCCGAGCACGGTGCCGGTGACCAGCGAGCCGTCGGCGTTCTTGGCCATCGGCAGCGCGATCCACATGTTGGTGCCGGTGGCGTGGTTGACCGGGATCGCGGTGCCGTTGGTCGGTGTCGAGCCGGCGTTGTCGCCCTGCCAGCCGCTGGCCAGGTTGATGTCGCCCAGCGTCAGCTCGGCCGCGGCGATGGCTGCGGCATTGCCGCGGTTGGGCACGTCCTGCCACATGAAGCCGCTGGCCGTCGCCAGGTTCGTCGGCATCGAGAGCGTGAAGCTCGCCTCGTAGTGGACGAGGCCATCACTCGAGGTACCGAGCTGGATGTCGGTGATGACGGCGTTGTGCGGGTCGTTGGGGTCCAGCGTGCCGAAGGCGCGGCCGCGGATCTGCGTGTAGCTCGCGCTCGGTGAACCTACCGTGGTCTTGTCGATGACGATCGAGGCCACGCGCGCCAGGGCGGGAGCCGCTGTCAGAGCCGCCGCGCAAGCAACTCCGGCCAGTGCGAGGCGGGCGCCCCAGGCAGAACATTTCCGGGCATTCATCTTCTGCGTCTCCTGTCGGCCTGCCGCCGCAACCCCTGCTGCGCTTCGGCAAGCCTTATTGATGGTTTGTGTAATGGAATCTAGGCTTTGCATGCAGACCAGGGGCCTAGGGTAAACGCGGAGGACCGCGTTGGTTGCATTTGGGCCCCTCGAATCGGGGGGGCCGGGCAAGAACGCAAGGGGGCCATGCCACGGACAGGCGCCACTGCGGACCCACGGAACACACCGCTAACCGCGCCGCGCCGCGGGGCGCGCCGCGCTAGGCCGGCACGGCAGCAGCAGCAGTTGTCTGGGCCGCCTGCGGCGACAACTGCGCCAGGCTGGCGACGAGGTCGGCAAAGCGCTCGCCCTGCACGACGACATGGCCGCGCGCCTGCGCCGCGGCGGCGTCGGGGTCGCCGGCATGCAGCGCGTCCAGGATGGCCTGGTGTTCGTCGAGCGAGCGCTGCAGGCGGTGGCGCACCCGCAACTGCAGGCGCCGGTAGGGGCGCAGCTTGCGCTGCAGCGCCAGCGCCTGCTCGGCCAGGAAGGCGTTGCGCGCCGCGGCGTAGAGGCCGAAGTGGAAGCGTTCGTTGGCGTAGAAGTAGGCGTCGGTGTCGCGGCCGTTGGCGGCGGCGCGGCAATCCTCGTGCACGGCCTGCAGGGCCGCGAGGTCGCTCTCGGTGGCGCGCCGCGCCGCCAGGCGCGCGCACATGGCTTCGAGTTCGCCCATGACCTCGAACATCTCGAGCAGGCGCAAGGGCGTGATCTGCGCGACCACGGCGCCGCGACGCGGGCGGTTCTCGATCAGCCCCTCGCCCAGCAGCAGGTTCAGCGCCTCGCGGATCGGCGTGCGCGAGACGCCGAAGCGGGTCGCCAGTTCGACTTCGTC
>CAIWPS010000642.1 GCA_903914615.1 uncultured beta proteobacterium
CGCCGGTGGCCAGCACGGTGCCGGTGCTGGTGGCCAGGGACTCGATGACGTCCTGCTCGAGGTCGCGAAAGGCCTCTTCGCCATGCGCCGCGAAGTAGTCGCGGATGGACCTGCCGGCTCGCTGTTCGATCTCGGCGTCGCTGTCGATGTAGCGCAGGCCCAGGTGGCGCGCCAGATGGCGCCCGACGGTGGACTTGCCGCTGCCGGGCATGCCGACGAGGGCGATGGAAGGGGGCGGGCCCACACTCGGTGATGTCGAATCAGCCATGGTCCTGGTTCATGCCGGCGTGGCAGGATTCCATCACAGGTCTGAAATGCAGCCAGGTGGCATCTTTCGAGGCCTGGCGAAGGTGAAGACGCACCGGAGTTGGCGCGGCCCGCGGTCGAAGCGGTGTACGGGCAGCGTTTTGCGCGGCTTGTGCGTTCACCCGGCTCCGGGCGGGCGCCGCCAGGCAAGCCGCACTTTGCGGCCGAAGCCGTCGCTCTGCCGCCTTCGACGGGATTTGGCCGCCGGGGGGCGCTCAGAAACAGGCCACGTAGCCGTTCGGTGCGTTGTTGGTCGTGATGTACTGGCCGACCGAGGTCGCCAGCCCGCTCGGCGAGGTAATCGTTATCGTGATCGTGCCGCTGCTGACGCCGGCGGCGAAGGAATAGTTGACGCTGGCCAACGTGGGGGCGGAACTGCTGGGCACCGGCGACCCGCCCGCGATGGTCGCTGTCAGCCCGGTGGTGGCGGCAACGGTGAGGTTGCTGCCCGCGGCCACCGGGTTGAAGGCGACCGGGTTGGCGTCTGACGTGAAGAAGGTGATGACACCCGTGCTGGCCAGGCCATACAACCCGGTATACCCGACCGGGTAGTAGGTGGCCTTGGAAGGCACGCCTGCGGCGCTGTAGGCCGGCTGCGCCGCAGTGTTCGGGATCAAGAGGCTGGTGGCACCGCACTGCGCCGGGGACGGCGCCAGGGCCAGTCCGCTCTGTGCGGGCGTGTACCACATCGGGCTCGCTGCCGAGGTTGAATAGATCGTCTCAACGGCTCGCCTGACGTAGGCCTTGCCCCAGCTGCCGGTGCAGGTGTTGGGCTGGCTCGGGATCGACACGTCCAGCTGCAGCGTCGGCGATAGTGGCGAAGGATTGCAGGCAGCCGATCCCAGAGGCGTCTGCGTGATGAACTGGTTGTTCGGCGATGAGCCGTAGACGCCGTTGTACAGCGTATCCAGGTAAGGGTTGCCCAAATCCTGGAAGGCCTCGCCAGCGTCGAACACGTTGTTGCCGTTGGCATCGACGAAGGATTTTTCGCCCAGGGTGTAGGCCATCACCGTGACACGCCCGTCGGCGGGCCGCGGCTGCGAAGTCTGGTACTGGGCCACGGCGCAAGACAGCCCGGTGCCGGTGGCGCTGCTGGCCGACGTCGCGACCGGGCACGGTGTGGCTGCCGTGGGAATGGTGGCCGTGAATGCCGCTGCCTGAACCTGTCCGCCTTCGGCGATGAAGTTGATCGCGGTGCCGTTGGGCACCGGGTTACCGACCCGATCGGAGGCGATAACGAGGTAGGTGTTGCCGGTCCCGTCGCGGTTATAGCCTTCGATGTTGATCGTTCCCTGGGAGAGCGAAAAGTGCAGCTCGGAAGGCAGACCCACCGCCACCGAGAGGTTGCTCGACACCGTCGTGATGCCGCCGGCCAGGGTGGCCGTGACGCGTGCCGGCGTGGGCACCGTGCCGGCGTTGATGAGGGCGCTGACGCGACCGTTGCTGTCGGTGGTCTGCGTCACCGCGCTGTTGCCGCCGTTGATCGTCAAGCCACCCGCGAAGGTGTTCAGGTTGAGTGTGACCAGCTGGCCCGGCAGCGGGTTGTTCGCCAGGTCGTTCACCTGGAAGACGACCTGCGAGGACGTCGTCAGGCCCGTGCCCTGAAGGTAGATCGTTGGCGGCGTTGCGCTGACGAAGACGATGTTGTTGGCGGCGGGCGAGCTCAGATAGAGCTGCAGCACCTGCTGCGAAGTGGTGCCCGAAATCGAAGCCGTCAGGGTGTCCTGGGCCAGCGTCGAGCCGCAGCCGCCGGTGTCCTTGTATGTCACGGTCACCGGGCTCGAAGTGACGGTCGTCGAGGCCGGCGACAGCGTGGCCTTGCCCGCGGACACGCAGGCCGAGGCGATCGTCAACGTGGCCGGTGTCGCCGAGCTCACGCCGCTGAGCGCCAACGTCAGCACGGTCTGTCCGTACGCGCTCAGCGGCGCAGCCGCCGAGCCACCGGCGGCCGTCGTGAACGAGGTGATCGAGGCCGATGTCGCGACGAGGCTGAATCCCGCAGAACCCGTGACCGCGGCGGTGCCCACCGTGGCCGAGGCAACCACCGTGTCGGCACCCGAGGTACTCGACGCCGAGGGTGAAAGGCTCACCGTGGCGACGCCGCTGCTGTTGGTGAGTGCGCTGCTGGCGCTGAAGGCCCCGAGCTTGCCCGTGGTCGCGAAGGAGACCACGACATTGGCCAAGGGGCTGTTGGAGGCATCGAGCAGCGTGGCTGTGACGGTGACCGGTGCAGCGCTTGAGACGGTCGTGTTCGACAGCGCGACGCTGAGGGATGGCGCCGACGTGCTGCCGCCGCCACCGGTGCCGGTGCCCGGCCCGAAGCCCGTGGTTCCGGCGCTGCTGCCTCCCCCGCCGCATGCGGCCAGGGACAGCAGGGCCAGGATCGAGAACACTCGAAGGAAGATGGATTTCATGTGCGAGATTCCTGCGTCGTCAGGCGGCGCGGCGCCTCAGCGGGCCGACGAACGGTCGGTCACGATCTTGGGCGTGATGAACACGAGCAGTTCGGTCCGGTTGGTCGTCTTGGTGCGGTTCTGGAACAGGTAGCCCAGGAAGGGGATGTCGCCCAGCAGCGGCACCTTGTCGATGTTCTCGGTTTCCGACAGCGTGAAGATGCCGCCGATGACCACGGTGCCGCCGTTTTCCACCAGCACCTCGGTCTGCACGTGCTTGGTGTCGATGGCCGGGCCGCTGACGGTGGTGATGGTGCTGACGCTGTCCTTGTTGACGTCGACCTGCAGGATGACGTTGCCTTCCGGCGTGATCTGCGGCGTGACTTCCAGCTTCAGGTTGGCCTTGCGGAACTGCACCGAGGTCGCGCCGCTGCTGGTGGCCGCCTGGTAGGGCAGCTCGGTCCCCTGCTCGATCAGCGCCTTGACCTGGTCGGCGGTGATGACGCGCGGGCTGGAAACGATCTTGCCCTTGCCCTCGGCTTCCAGCGCCGAGATCTCAAGGTTCAGGAAACGGTTGGCAGTGGCCCCGAACAGCGACAGCGCGAAGGTCGCCGCCGAGGAGCCGCCGAAGTTGGCACCCGAGACGTTGGCGGGCAGGTTGACGAATTGCGTATCGGTCAGCGCCGCGGCGGTCGTGCCGGGCTGGTTGGTGGCCGTGCCGATGGCGTTGTAGTTGCCGCCCACCGTGAGGTAGTTGTTGCCGCCCACGCTGTAGCCCGGGATGCCGCCGCGCTGGCCGCGCAGGTCGTTGCCGCCGAGCTTGACGCCCAGAGAGCGACCGAAGGTGTCGTCGGCCTCGACGATGCGCGCCTCGATCAGCACCTGGCGCACGGGGATGTCGATCTTGGCGATGAGCGCCTGGATCTCCTCGAGCTTGCTCGGGATGTCGCTGACGAAGAGCTGGTTGGTGCGCGACTCGGAGATCACGCTGCCGCGCGGGGACAGGATGCGGTTGGTGCCGCCACCGCCGCTGCTCGGTACCGCGCCTGCCGTGCCGGTGCTGGTCTGTCCCAGCAGGCTGCGCGCCACCTGTTCGGCCTTGGTGTAGTTGAGCTGGAAGGACTGCGTGCGGGTGGGCTCCAGGTCGGCCACCTTCTTCTTCGATTCAAGGTCGACCTGTTCCTTGGCCGCCAGCTCTTCCTTCGGTGCGATCCACAGCACGTTGCCGTTCTTGCGCACGCCCAGGCCCTTGCTCTGCAGGATGATGTCCAGCGCCTGGTCCCAGGGCACGTCCTTCAGCCGCAGGGTGACGGTGCCCGTCACGGTGTCGCTGGTGACGACGTTGAAGTTGGTGAAGTCGGCGATGACCTGCAGCAGCGCGCGCACCTCGATGTTCTGGAAGTTCAGGCTCAGCTTCTCGCCCTGGAAACCCTGGCCCTGCGTGAGCTTGTTGGGGTCCATCTTCACCGGGCGCACTTCCAGCACGAACTGGTTGTCGCTCTGGTAGGCGCTGTGCTCCCAGGCGCCCATCGGCTCGACGACCATGCGCACGCGGTCGCCGCTCTGGAAGGTGGAGATGCTCTTCACCGGGGTGCCGAAGTCGGTGACGTCCAGACGCCGGCGCATCGCCTCGGGCAGCGTGGATCGCAGGAATTCGACCACCAGGCTCTGGCCCTGCTGGCGGATGTCGACGCCGACCTGCGTGCTCGGCAGGCTGACGATGACGCGCCCGGCGCCGTCGCTGCCGCGGCGGAA
>CAIWPS010000643.1 GCA_903914615.1 uncultured beta proteobacterium
CTGGGCGCGGGCTTCACCATCCGCACCATCAACCCCGACTACATCGGCGCCATGCGCGCCATCGACCCCAAGACCGGCAAGATCGTCTGGGAGGTGAAGAACAACGCGCCGCTGTGGGGCGGCGTGCTGACCACCGCCGGCAACCTCGTGTTCTGGGGCACGCCCGAAGGCCTGTTGAAGGCCGCCGACGCCAAGACCGGCAAGGTGGTGTGGGAGTTCCAGACCGGCTCCGGCGTGGTTGCGCCGCCGGTGACCTGGATGCAGGGCGGCGAGCAGTACGTCAGCGTGGTCTCGGGCTGGGGCGGTGCGGTGCCGCTGTGGGGCGGCGACGTCGCCACCAAGGTCAGCTTCCTCGAGCAGGGCGGCATGGTCTGGGTCTTCAAGATCCCCAAGGCGGGTGCCGCGACCGCGGCCGCCGACGCACCGGCCAAGGTCGTCGCCAAGGCACCTTGAGTCGCCAGGCCACAAGGAGCACGAGATGACGCCCAGCGCACGCCGCCGCTTCATCGTCCGCGTGGTCGCCGCCGGCGCTGCGACCGCCGCGCCGGCGGCCTTCGCCCAGGCCCACGTGGACGAGGCCGACGAACAGGCCGTGGCCCTGGGCTACCGCCACGACAGCGCCCAGGTCGACGGCAAGAAGTACCCCAAGCACGACGTCGCCCAGCACTGCGGCAACTGCTCGTTCTTCCAGGGCAAGCCCACCGACGCCTGGGGCGGTTGCGCGATGTTCGGCCGCAAGCACATCGCCAAGACCGGCTGGTGCATGGCCTGGGCGAAGGCGCCAGGCTAGCGCCGAACATGCACTGACCGAAGACGCCCGCGCTGCGGGCGTCGCCTTTTGCAGGGCCGGCAGCCTCAGCGGGCGTCGCTGGCGATGAGCCCGTGCCGCAGCGCGAGGTGCGCCATCGCCGCCGAGGTGTCCAGCCCGAGCTTGTCGCGGATCTGGCTCTGCAGGTTGGACACCGTCTTCGCGCTCAGGTGCAGCGCCTGGGCGCAGTCGGCGGGCGCCAGTCCGCGCGCGAGCAGGCCGAAGAGCTCGAACTCGCGCGGCGTCAGTCCGGCGAACGGGTCGCCGGCCGAACCGTCGCCCAGCAACCGCGGCGACAGCCCGGGGCCGAGCACGCGGCGGCCCTGCAGCACGGCCGTGACGGCGTCGACGAGGCAGGCCGGGTCGGCACTCTTGGGCACGTAGCCGCGCGCGCCGAGCGCCAGCGCGCGGCGCACCAGCGGTTCGCTGTCGAGCATGCTGAAGACCAGCACGCGCGCATCGACGTCGCGTTCGCGCACCCGGCGCAGCAGCTCCAGCCCGCCGCAGCCGGGCAGCGAGAGGTCGGTGACGACGAGGTCGGGCCGGTGCCGCCGCCACATCGCCAGCGCCCCATCGGCATCGCCGGCCTGCGCCACGACGGCATGCTCGCCGCCCATCTCCAGCAGCCGCTGGCAGCCGGCGCGCACCACCGGGTGGTCGTCGACCAGCAGCAGGCGGCTCATGCGGAGACCTCCGGCCACGCACGCGGCGCAGGCAGGCGCGGCAGCGTCATGCGCAGGCAGGTGCCGCCGCGCGGCGCCGTGGTGGCCTCGAAGCGGCCGCCCAGCGCCGCCGCGCGCTCGGCGGCGCCGAGCAGCCCCAGGCCTTCGTGGCGCCGCGCCGCCGGCAGGCCACGGCCGTCGTCCTGCACCGTCAGCACAAGCGCCGCAGGCGTGGCCCGCAGTTCGATGCGCACTTCGTCGGCATGGGCGTGGCGCACGACATTGCTGAGCGCTTCCTGGGTGACGCGGAACAGCGCCGTGTCCAGCGCCTCGCCCAGGCCCTTCAGCTCGCCCTGCAGCACCAGCGTGCAGCGCAGCCGGCTGCGCGATTCCCAGCTGTCGCACAGCGATCGCAAGGCCGCCGCCAGCCCCAGTTCGTCGAGCTCTGCCGGGCGCAGCCGGCGCAGCAGGCGGCGCACGCCTTCGTGCAGCAGCTCGGCGCTGGAAGCGGCGCGCTGCGCCGCCGCCGCGGCCTGCGCCGGGTCGCGTGCGCGCTCGATGACGGTGGCCTCGATGCGCAGCGCCGTGCAGTGCTGGCCCAGCTCGTCGTGCAGCTCGCGCGCCAGCGCCAGCCGCTCCGCGTCCTGGACCTGGATCAGGCGCTGCGCCAGTTCGCGGTTGTGTGCCAGCAGCCGGGCCGCTTCGCCGCGCCGCCGCCAGGCGTACCAGGCCAGCCCCAGCGACAGCACCAGCAGCGTCAATGGCAGTTCGTCGACCTGCCAGCGCTCGAAAGGCAGCGTCAGCGCCGACAGCCTTTCCTGCAGCCCGATGCGCCCCGCGAGGACGAAGGTCGCGGCGGCCGCTGCCAGCACCCACGCGAGGTCGCTTCGGGCGCGGCCTGCGCCCGTGAAGGCGCCGGCAGTGGCCAGGTGCTTCATTGCCAGGACTCCAGTTCCAGCGTGCGCGTGCCGCCGGTCAGAAAGGCCGACGCGGCCGGCTCGCTGCGTTCCAGCTTCACCAGCCCGGGGCCCGGGCAGTACCACTCGGTGGTGGCCA
>CAIWPS010000644.1 GCA_903914615.1 uncultured beta proteobacterium
CAAGGTCGACCCTGCCTTCGCCTGGGGCGTGCCCGAGCTGATCCGCGAGATCAGGCCCGAGGAGATGGACATCCCCATCCGCAACCACCGCTGATCGCCGGGCGGGCTGCATGCTCGAAACCCGCGGGCTCACGATCCGCTTCGGCGGCCACGTGGCGGTGGACCATGTGTCGTGCCGCTTCGAGGCCGGCACGCTGACCGCCATCGTCGGCCCCAACGGTGCCGGCAAGACGACCTACTTCAACCTCGTCTCGGGCCAGCTGCCTGCGAGCGAGGGCCAGGTGCTGCTGGACGGCGAGGACCTGAGCGCGCTCGCCGCGCCGCTGCGCACGCGCAAGGGCCTGGGCCGCGCCTTCCAGCTGACGCAGCTGTTCCCGCAGCTGAGCGTGGCCGAGAACGTGCGCATCGCCGTGCAGGCGCGCGCCCAGGGGCGTGGGCAGGGCGGGCTCGGCCTGCTGCGCATCTGGAGCGACCGCCGCGACTGGATCGACGAAGCCCATGCCTTGCTGGCCCAGGTGAAGCTGGCCGACAAGCGCGACCTGCCGGCCGCCAGCCTGCCGCACGGCGACCAGCGCAAGCTCGAGGTGGCCCTGCTGATGGCGCTGCAGCCCAGGGTCTACATGTTCGACGAGCCCACCGCGGGCATGAGCGTGGACGACGTGCCGGTGGTGCTGGACCTCATCCGTGCGCTGAAGGCGCGCAAGGACTGCTGCATCCTGCTGGTGGAACACAAGATGGACGTGGTGCGCGAACTCGCCGACCGCATCGTCGTCCTGCACAACGGCGCCAAGGTGGCCGACGGCGAACCGGCCGCCGTGATCGCCTCGCCGGTCGTGCAACAGGCCTACCTGGGCATGGCCGCGGAAGAGCCGGCATGAAGCTGCTCGAGCTGCAGGGCGTGCACACGCACATCGGGGCGTACCACATCCTGCACGGCGTGGACCTGGCGGTGCGCGAAGGCGAGGTCACGATGCTGCTGGGCCGCAACGGCGCCGGCAAGACGACGACCTTGCGGACCATCATGGGCCTGTGGCGCGCCACGCAGGGCAGCGTCAGCTTCCGCGGCCGGCCGCTGCAGGGCCTGCGCACGCCCGAGATCGCGCAGCAGGGCATTGCCTACGTGCCCGAGGCCATGGGCATCTTCGGCGACCTCACGGTGCAGGACAACCTGGTGCTGGCCGCGCGCAGCGCCCGCCGCGCCAGCGACATCGACACGGCGCGGCTGGAGTGGATCTTCGGCTTCTTCCCGGCGCTGAAGAAGTTCTGGCTCTACCCCGCGGGCAAGCTCAGCGGCGGCCAGAAGCAGATGCTGGCGGTGGCGCGGGCCATCGTCGAGCCGCGCGCGCTGCTGCTCATCGACGAGCCCAGCAAGGGCCTGGCGCCTTCCATCGTCGCCAACCTCGTGCAGGCGCTGCGCGAGCTGAAGGCGCAGCGCTCGACGATCCTGCTCGTCGAGCAGAACTTCGCGATGGCCCGGGCCCTGGGCGACAGCGTGGCGGTGATGGACAACGGCCGCGTCGTCCATGCCGGCGCGATGGCCGCGCTGGCCGACGACGAGGCGCTGCAGCAGCGGCTGCTGGGGCTGTCGCTGGGGGCGCACGCGTGAACGAAAGCGCCATCCCGAAAGCGCAGTTCGACGGGCGCCCGCTGGCCCTGCTGGCCGGTGTCGCACTGGCCGGGCTGCCGCTGGTGGGCTCGCCCTCGACCTGGGCCACGCTGACGCTGGCCGGGCTGGCGATGGGCCTCATCGTCTTCATCATCGCCTCGGGCCTGACGCTGGTCTTCGGCCTCATGGACGTGCTGAACTTCGGCCACGGCGTCTTCATCGCCTTCGGTGCCTTCGTCGCGGTGAGCGTGCTCGGCGCGATGCCGGGCTGGACGACGGCGCCCAGCCTGGCGCTGAACCTCGCCGCGGTGGGCGCCGCGATGCTCGCCGCGATGGCCGTGGCCGGCGGCCTGGGCTTTGCCTTCGAACGCGTCATCGTGCGGCCCGTCTATGGCCAGCACCTGAAGCAGATCCTCATCACGATGGGCGGCATGATCGTCGGCGAGGAGCTCATCAAGGTGCTGTGGGGCCCGCAGCAGCAGCCGCTGCCGCTGCCCGAGACGCTGCGCGGTGCCTTCGTCTTCGGCGACGTGGCGGTGGAGAAGTACCGCGTGCTGGCGGTGGTCATCGGGCTGGCGGTGTTCGCGCTGCTGCTGTGGGTGCTGAACCGCACCAAGCTCGGCCTGCTCATCCGCGCCGGCGTCCAGGACCGCGAGATGGTCGAGAGCCTGGGCTACCGCATCGAGCGGCTGTTCATCGCGGTCTTCGTCGCCGGCAGCGCGCTGGCCGGTCTGGGCGGCGTGATGTGGGGCCTGTACCAGCAGATCGTGGTGCCGCAGATCGGCGCCCAGGTCAACGTGCTGATCTTCATCGTCATCATCATCGGCGGCCTGGGCAGCACGCTGGGCTGCTTCGTCGGCGCGCTGCTGGTGGGCCTGCTGGCCAACTACACCGGCTTCGCGGCGCCCAAGGTGGCGTTGTTCTCGAACATCGGGCTGATGGTCGCGATCCTGCTGTGGCGGCCCAAGGGCCTGTACCCGGTGTCCAACCGATGATCGCCCGGCTGCTCTCGCACGACCTGCCGCGCAGCCGCTGGCTCGCCGTGCTGCTGCTGCTGATCTTCGTGGCGCTGGCCGTCGCGCCCTTCGTCTTTCCCGGCAGCAAGGCTTTGGCGGCGGCGGCGAAGATGCTGGTCTTCATCCTGCTGGTGGCCAGCTACGACCTGCTGCTGGGCTACACCGGCATCGTCAGCTTCGCCCACACCATGTTCTTCGGCATCGGCGCCTATGGCGTGGCGATTGCCAGCACGCGGCTCGGTGCGGGCCTCGGCGCCGTGCTGGCGGGGCTGGCCGGCGCGCTGGCCTTGTCGCTGCTGCTGTCGCTGCTCATCGGTCTCTTCAGCCTGCGCGTGAAGGCCATCTTCTACGCCATGATCACGCTGGCGGTGGCGGCGGCCTTCCAGACCCTGGCCTCGCAGCTGTCGGACTACACCGGCGGCGAGGACGGACTGAGCTTCAGGAACCCGGCCTGGCTCAGCCCGTCCTTCGAGGCCTTCGATGCGCCCGTGCTGGG
>CAIWPS010000645.1 GCA_903914615.1 uncultured beta proteobacterium
CCGCCGCGGCCCGCGCCTTCGGCCTCGAGGCGTCGGCCGCGCGGCCGGTGCCGGCGCTCGTGGCACGCAGCCTCGACAGCCCCGCCTGTGCACGCTTCTTCGGCGGCGCGGCCTTGCGCTGGGCCGGCAACGAGGTGCCGGTGGCGGTGGCCGGCGAGACGCTGCGCATCGATCGCCTGGTGGCTCTGCAGGACCCGGCGGGAACGAGCTGGTGGGTGCTGGACTACAAGCTGCAGGGCGCGCCCGCCGCGGATGCTGCCAACCGCGAGCAGCTGCAGCGCTATGTCGATGCCGTGCAGCGCCTGCAGCCCGGCGAGCGCGTGCGCGGCGCCTTCATCACCGGGGCCGGCGAGCTCGTCGAGCCCTGAGCCTGCCGCGGCGGGCGCGAACTGCCGCCGCTTTGCCCCTTTCATCGGCCCACCGCGCCGGCGCCGGCAACGGTCCAATGGCCCGACCATGCCCGCCACCAGCCACGACCTGTCGGCCCCGTCACGCCCGCAAGCGCTGCGCCACTTCGGGCGCCTGCAGCTGCTGCGGCTGCTCGGCAAGAGCGACCGCAGCATGGCCTGGCGTGTTGCCGACCCGCGCACGGGCCAGGAACTGATGCTGGTGCTGCCGCGCGTGCAGCCCGCCGGCGCGGCCGCCATGGACGCCTGGCAGCAGGCCGTGCGCCGCGGCGCGCGCCTGAACCACCCGCAGCTGGCCACGGTGGTGGAGATCGGCGTCCAGGACGGCTGGCCCTACGTGGCCTACGACCCGCGCGACGCCGCCACGCTGGCCGAGCGGCTGCCGTCCAAGGGCCTGGCCGGCCTGGACGCCGCCACGGGCCTGAGCCAGGCCCTGCAGGGCCTGGCCTACGCCCACGAAGCCGGCGTCGCGCACCACGACCTGCAACCCTGGCTGCTGCTGCAGGACGACAGCGGCCAGCTGCAGGTGGCCGGCCTGGCCGTGGCCGCCGAGATGGCCCTGCACGCCGACGCCGCCGGCGGCCAGGCCGCGGCGCTGCGCCTGCAGCGAGAGGCCGCGGAGCGCGATGTGCTGGCTGCCGGCGTGCTGCTGCACAACCTGCTCACCGGCCAGCGCGCGCTCGACGAGGCCGACATCGGCCGCGTCGTCGCGCGGCTGCCGCCGCAGGGGCGCGAGATCGTGCGCCTGCCTTGGACTTCGTCGCACCCCATCGCCGAGCCGCTGCGCGCCATCGCCAACCGCGCCACCGACCGCCAGGAGCGCCAGCGCTACCGCAACGCCCGCACCCTGCTGCGCGCGCTGGAAGGCTGGCTGCGCACCGAAGGCGGCGGCGGCGGCCCGCTGGCCCTCCTGGCCGACCGCCTGCGCCATGCCGGCGTGCTGCCTTCGCTGCCGGGCGCCGCGTCGCGTGCGGCGCGGCTGGCGCTGATGGAACGCGAGCGCACCAACGAACTCGCCGAAGTGGTGCTGGAAGACCTGGCGCTGTCCTTCGAGCTGCTGCGGCTGGTCAACTCGGCGCAGGTGCGCGGCGCCCAGGTCTCGGGCAGCGGGCCGGTGCTGACGGTGCGCCGCGCCATCGCCATGCTGGGGCTGGACGGCGTGCGCCGCGCCGCGCTGGCGCTGCGCGACTGGCCCGGCCCGCTGGCCGAGGCCGGGGCCGCCGAGCTGCTGCGCCTGGTGGACCGCTGCAAGCACGCCGGCCGCGTCGCGCTGCAGCTGCGCCCGGCGGGCTACGACGGCGAGGTGGTCTACCTCATCGCGCTGCTGCAGAACCTGGGGCGGCTGGTCGTGCACTACCACTTCGCCGACGAGGCGCAGCAGATCCGCCGCCTGACGCAGCCGGCGCCGCCGGCGCGCGAAGGCGACCCCGAGGACCCGGGCATGAGCGAGGAATCCGCCGCCTGCGCCGTGCTGGGCACCGACATCGAGGCCATCGGTGCCGCCGTGGCGCGCCACTGGGGCCTGGACGACAGCGTGCTGGTGATGATCCGCCGCCAGCCGCTGGCCACCGCGGTGCGCGGCGCCGACAGCGACGACGACATGCTGCGCTGCGCCGCCAGCTGCGCCAACGAAGCCGTCGATGCCACCGCCTTGCCCGCGCCGCGCCAGGCCGCGGCGCTGCAGCGCGTGGTGCAGCGCTACGGCCGCCTGCTCGACTTCGGCCTGCGCGACCTGCAGCTCGCGCTGCAGGGCCTGCCCGCCGGCCCGATCGCGCTCACCGCCCCGGCGCCGCTGGACGGGGCCGGCCCTTGAGCGTGGCCGCGCCGGTGCTGCGCCGGGTCGGACGCTTCGCGCTGCTGCGCGAACTGGGCCGCGGCGCCCAGGCCACGGTCTGGCTGGCCCACGACGAGCGGCTGGACCGCGAGGTGGCGCTGAAGCTGCTGAACCCAAGTTCCGACGCCCAGGCGCTGAGCGAATGGCTCAACGAGGCGCGCGCCGTCAGCCGCCTGGCGCACCCGAACATCGTGCCCGTGTTCGAGGCCGACGAGAACGACGGCCAGCCCTACCTCGTCTTCGAATACGTGCCCGGCCCGACGCTGGCGCAGGCGCGGCGCCGCCAGGGCCCGATGCCGCCGCGCGAGGCCGTGGCCCTGCTGCTGGGCGTGCTGGACGCGCTGGCCGCGGCCCACGACCAGGGCCTGGTGCACCGCGACCTCAAGCCCTCGAACATCCTGCTCGGCACCGACAGCCGGGCGCGCGTGATGGACTTCGGCATCGCCGCCCGCGTGGCGCAGGGCGACGGCCGCATCGTCGGCACGCCGGGCTACATCTCGCCCGAGGCCGCCCGCGGCGAGCCGCCCGTGCCGGCGATGGACGTCTTCGCCGCCGGCGTGCTGCTGGGCGAGCTGCTGTGCGGCCAGCCGCTGCTGCGCGAGACCGACCCCTGGCGCGCCGTCCACCGCGTGCAGCACGAAGACCTGCTGCTGCCCGCGCAGACGGCCGTCGACGCGACCCTGCGCGGCATCGTGCAGCGCGCGCTGTCGCGCGACATCGGTGCCCGCCACGACAGCGCGCGCGCGCTGCATGCCGCGCTGGCAGCCTGGCTGCAGCCGGCGGCGGCGCCCGAGGCCGCCAACGGCCATGCCACGCTGGACTTCCTGCTGCGCCGCATGCGCCACAAGACCGACTTCCCGGCGCTGTCGGCGGCGGTGGTGCGCATCCAGCGCGTCGCGGCGTCGGAGAAGGAATCGCTGAAGAGCCTCAGCGACGCCATCCTGCAGGACGTGGCGCTGACGTCCAAGCTGCTGCGCATGGTCAATTCGGCGCACTTCTCGGCTGTCGGCGGGGGCAGCATCGCCACCGTGTCGCGTGCGGTGGCGCTGGTGGGTTTTGCCGGCATCCGCAACCTGGCGCTGTCGCTGGTGCTGCTGGAACACATGCCCGACAAGGCCCACGCCGGCCTCATCAAGGGCGAGTTCCTGCGCGCGCTGATGGCCGGCACGCTGGCGGGCGAACTGGCCACGCGCGACCGCGAGGGCGAAGAGGCCTTCCTGGCCGCGTTGATGCAGAACCTGGGCCGGCTGCTGACCGAGTACTACTTCCCGGAAGAGGCGCAGCAGATCCGCCAGCAGCTGGCCGGCACGCCCCCCACACCGGCGCAGCGCGAAGCCGCGGCGCGGCGCGTGCTGGGCATCGGCCACGACGAGCTCGGCGCCGGCGTGGCCAAGGCCTGGGGCCTGCCCGAGACGCTGCAGCATGCCCTGCGCACGCCGCCGGGCGAGCCGCCGCCGCGTCTGCCCGAGCGCGCGCCCGACCGTGCCGTCGAGCGGCTGCGCTGGCTCGGACGCGGCGCCAACGCGCTGGCCGACGCGCTGCTGTCCCACGAAGGCGAGGCGCAGGTGCAGGCCCTGATGCAGGCCGCGACCGCGCATGCCGGGGTGCTGGGCCTGACGCCGCGCGAGCTGGTGGCCGCCGCCCACGCCGCGCG
>CAIWPS010000646.1 GCA_903914615.1 uncultured beta proteobacterium
CACCGGCATCGGCAGGCGCTGCCACTGCGCGCCCTGCAGCTCGTAGCGTTCGTCCACCGCCGGCTGCACCAGCCGCAGCTCGAAGGCTTCGAGGTCGCAGGCCAGGCGTGGCGCCGGCGGCGGCTCGGGCGGGTGCAGGGCGCCCTGGTGGCCGAGGTGGGCATAGCGGCTGAGCAGCCGTTCGTCGACGGCGGCCAGCGTCGCCGGTTCGATGCGGGCCTCGGGCAGCCGGGCCAGTTCGGCCAGCGACCGCCGCACCAGCCGGTGCACGGTGCCCCATTGCGCGGCGGCTGGCGCGGCGAGCAGGCCCTGGGCCCATTCGAAACCGGGCTTGTCGTGGAAAGAAGGGCCCCAGACGAACCACAGGCTGGCATAGCGCGCCACCGCCGCCGCCTGCGTCAGGCCGCGCTTGGCGGCTTGCTGTGCCGCCAGCGTCACGAAGGCTTCGGTGCGATCGCCCAGGCGCTCCTGCATCGCTGGCCACTGGGCGGCGAGCTGCGCGCTCAGGTCGCGCAGGAAGGCGGCCCAGGCAGCTTCCTCGCGGGCCTCGGTGTCCGGCGGCTGCATCCTAGCGGTGCGACAGCGGGTCTTGCGGCAGGTCGGGGACGGCCGGGTCTTCGGGGTCGGTGGGCGCCACGGGCTGCGGCGCGGTGCCGCTGCCGGCCGAGCCGCCGGAGTTGATCTTCACCATCGCGCCGGTGATCGACACGCCGTCGGGACCCAGCACCACCGAGGAACCGCCGGCCTTGATGCTGATCTGCATGCCGCCCTCGATGACGATGTTCACGCCGCCCTTGATGTAGACGTTCTGCGACGCCTCGGCGCCGATGTTGCCGCCTATCTTCAGGTGCATGTCGCCGGTGGATTTCATCGAGATCGTGGCGCCGGACTTCGCCGTGATGTCCTTGGTCGTCTGCAGGCTGAAGACGCCGCCGCTCTTGAGCAGCATGTCGTCGGCGCTGCCGATGTGCAGCTTGTCGGCGAACTTCTGCTTGGCCACCTTGGTGACCGCGAGGTGGTACTCGCCGCCGATCTTCTCCTTGCGGTCGTTCTTGACCGTGCGGTGCTCGTTGCCTTCGCCGCTGTCGATGCCGATCTGCGCCTTCAGCGTGCCCTCGACGAACTCGAAGCGGTCCTTCTGCGCGTGCAGCAACAGGTACTCTCCGCCCTTTGTATCATCGAAGCGGAGCTCGTTGAAGTCAGCCGCGGCGCCCTGCTTGGTCGAGCGGCTCTTCAGTGTGCTGACTTGCTTGTGCTCGGGCAACGCGTAAGGCGGAAGGCTGACGCCGTTGTACACGGCCCCGGTGATGAGGGGTCGGTCGGGGTCGCCCTCGAGGAACTCGACTACCACCTCCTGCCCGACGCGCGGCAGCATCATCATGCCGAAACCCTTGCCTGCCGCCGGCTGCGCCACGCGCACGAAGCACGAGGCATCGGCCTGAGTCTGGGTGCCATCGCGGTTCCAGTGGAACATTACCTTCACGCGACCATGCTTGTCGACATACAGCTCCTCACCGTCGGGGCCAGTGACGAGCGCCGTCTGTGGGCCTGCAACAGTGGGCTTGGGCGTCAGGCGCAAGGGGCGGAAGGCCGCCTCCGAAGGGAAGGCGGAAAATAGGCAGCGGTACTGCAAGACGTCACCATGGCCCGAGTCCGTGCTGCCTTCGGCGAGGTGCAGGCGCTGGGCGAGGACCACGTATTCGGCGTTCTGCGCCGCCAGCGGGTGTTCGGCGAGCTTGAACTTGCCACCGGTTGCCAGGTAGAGCGCCGTGGCCTCGCCCTCGGCCAGCACGTGTCGCGCCTGCTGTGCCTGCAGGCGCACCTGAGCCAGGTGCTTCAGGTCTTGGTCCACGCCAGTGTCAAAGCCGCTGGCCTCGTCAGCCCAGGGCGCCACGCCAGCCGGGTAGTCATAGCTTTCGGCATGGTCAGGCGGAAAGCTCTGCACTGCCTCCTGTTCGGCATTGGCGACGGGCTGCGGGCGTTGCCAGACATCTTCGCGCAGGCTGACCTTCTTCGTCTGAACTTCGCGGCTCCAGCGCCATTGGACGATGGTGTTCGGCGGCCGCCCTTGGGCCCGGAACTGCAGCGCGGCGGTCGGCATACCAGCAGGCAGGACATGGGCCTGCGGCCCGTCGCTCAGCACGAGAGTGTGCTTGCCCGCCTCGTGGCGGAAGAAGTAGAAGATGCCTTCCTCTTCTAGCAGGCGGCTGACAAAATTGAAGTCGCTTTCGCGGTACTGCACGCAGTATTCGCGTGCGCGGTAGCTGCCCTCCAGCGACCATGACAGCTGCGGGCCGTAGGGCTGCAGCACGGTCTCGACCATGGCTTTCACCGTCTTCTGCTGGAATATGCGGACGTCGCTCGAACGCGTGGCCAGCCACAACCAGGGTCGTAACGTCAACCTGTAGCGGTGCGACTGTAAATCGATGCCCTCGAACGTTGCCGACGCGACGATGCCGTGCACATGACGCGCCGGCCCCGAAGGCGGCGTCGCCACGAGTTCGGCCGGCCGGCCAATGAGGGTGTCGAGATCTAAGGCCGTACCCAGACTGTCCTCGGCCAGCACGCTGTACTCGAAAAGCCGCGAGATCTCGTCACCGCCATCCAGCGCCAAGAAGGTCAGCCGCGTGCTCAGCGCGGTGGTCAGCTTGAATTTGAGTTCATTGGCCAAGGTCCTGCTCCCAGTGGGTCAGAGGCTGCGAAGCAGATCACTCGGGAAGTATTTCGTCGTCGCAAGCGGGGACGGATCCACCCCTGCAGCCTTGCACACGGCAGCCGCCTCGACCGACCAGTAGCCGAAAAATCCGCC
Organism: uncultured beta proteobacterium; assembly: GCA_903914615.1. Classification (GTDB taxonomy): domain Bacteria; phylum Pseudomonadota; class Gammaproteobacteria; order Burkholderiales; family Burkholderiaceae_C; genus Rubrivivax. The sequence continues at coordinate 2,810 of CAIWPS010000646.1, forward strand.
ACCCCCAGGACCCTTGTGTGCATCGTGCCAGTATGCTGCTGATAGGCCGCGATACCAGCCCGCGAGGTAGCGGCCGATCTGCGCGGCGCGATCGGCGGCTGGAACCTCGAACACATGCGCTAAGGGCGCGAAGATCTTGGCGTGCATCAACGAAGCGGCGGCGCGACGGCCGGGAACGAGACCAGCAGCGAGGCGCTCGAACAGTACGTCTTTGCCCTCGTTGCCAAGAAGCGCGAGCAACCTGCCAACGAGCCCCTCCGGGGAGCACAGCAGCGTGGCCAAAGACACGAACCACAGGGCGCTGACGTAGTCGTCGAGGTCGTTGAAGTCCACCGGTTCCTGCGGCGCGGAGCGTAGGTAGACCTCCAACGCATCGACAGCTGTCGGCAGGCGTGCCGCGATGGCGTCCAGTCCGTCGCCGGCGGAATAGGCCAGCAACACCATCTGAAGGCGTTCGCGGGCATTGGCGCGGTGGAAGATCCATGGCTTGGAGTAAAGCTCGGGCTGGGTGCGCAGCTTCTCCAGCCGGCCTGCGATGGTCTGCTCCAGGCGATCGAGGCGATCGCGGAAGTAGGACTCGGGCATCAACGGTTCGCGGGCGGGCATGGCGGGGCTCAGTGAGTGGTGGTCGTGCGAAAGTCCGACAGTGGATGATGACCGATCGCGTGCTCAAGGGAATCCGTCGGGCAGCGGTGTCCGCACGATGCTGTTCGGCGCGCTCTCGGTCAGCAGCGAGCGCCGGACCGCGCCGTTCTGATCGACCTGCAGCAGCCACTTCTGAACCTGGCCTCGGGCGTCTGCATCGCGGATCTCATCGGCCAGATCGGGCCCCACCGCCTTGTCCAGGCGGGCATCGATCCACTTGTCGCTCATCTGCCGAGTGCCGTCGGTCAGGCTACCGAGGTCCGATGCCCCGTACTTGGCCTCTGTGACCACGAACTCCGGCGGCGGCACGGGATTTCGCCAGACGCCGTCGATCCCTGTGCCCTGGGGCGCGTCGTCGAGTTGGGTCAGAGGGCCGTTGAGCTTCTCCATGTCATGCCGGTCCATCCAGGTGTCGGCATGGTGTTCACCGAAGACCCCCTTGCGTGCCGTGCTCTGCTTGGCGATGGACACATCCTCAGCCGCCGGCGGCGGCGCGCTGCCACGGCGCATTTGCGAGGGCGTGGTTGCCGAGGAACTGCCTGACGCTGCCGGCGTTGTGGCCGCCTGGGCGCGCAGACGCGGGTTGTTAAGCAGTTCCTGGCTGTGGCCCTCCACCCAATCGGCAAAAGGCCGGCCGAGCCGAGTCTGGCGCAGACTGGCCACAAGCGATGCCACCGACTCCCCAGTCGCGCCTGCCTCGCTGGCGCGGGTCAAGCTTGCGGCGGCCCGCGTCGTGACGGCCAGCGCCGGTCTCGCCGACAGCCGAGCGACGATGCCCATCAGCACTAGGCGCATGAGGATCGCTACGCTCTGCGCATAGCCCGCCGCAGCGAGCCGCAGTTGCGAGTCGCTGTCCGGCCGGCCATAGGCCTCCCAGGCGGTGACGGTGGCGCTGCGCAGGGTTGCGCTGAGCTCACCCAGACTGTGCGCTGCCGGCTCCACAAGCATCGCAAGTCCCAGCCATCCAAGGACAGCCAGACCTAGGTCCGCTCCCGCAAGGACACCCGCCGCCCCTCCCGGAACGGCCCCGAAACCGCCCGCCAGCGCCCCGAAGGCCGCGCCGATCACGCCCCCCAGCACCGCGGTGACTCCCAGCACGCCCAGCGCCAGCCTAAGCGCCGGCCAGAGGTCGTCCACGAGGTGGCCGACATCGCAGGCCGTCTCGCGCCAGACGGCACCATGCACCAGCACTTCGGACATCGCGAGCGCTTCGTGCACGGTCCTGAGCCGGCGCCAGATCGTGCGCGGGTCGTGTTCATGCGCCCAGCCGCGGCCGGCGCCATTCACCGGCCCAGGCGCCGACGATGCCCAAGGACAGCTGGTACCGTCGGAGACACCAATGGCCTGGGTTTCGGCGCACAGCGGGCCCGGTATGCGATAGGTGCCCATCGCTGCGCGCTAGCCTCAGCGCCTGGCGTGAACCAGCCATCCGCGGACGGGCTGGCCGCGCTCCATGCGAAGCACGACCTCGTCGGTCGCGACTTCAGCCAGACCGGCCTGACCGAGCGCACGGAGGACGTAGGGGGCGGCATGGCTGTAGCGGCCATGCGGGTAGAGGCGGAATTCAGGTTCTCCCTCGTGGGCCTCTACCGTGAACAGCAGCCGGCCGCCGGGCCGCAGGGCGCCATAGGCGACACCGGCAAATTCATCGATGCGGCCGAAGTAGCACAGCGTGTCAGCGGACACGAGCAGGTCGCAGCACGATGGGCGTTCACGCAGGAACTTCACCAGTTCACCCACCTGAAGGTCGTCGTAGCCGCCGCGCTCGTTGGCGCGCACCAGCATCTGCGGCGTGAGGTCCACGCCCACCAGGTGGCGTGCGTAGGGGCGCAGCAGCGGTGCACAGAGGCCCGTGCCGCAACCGGCATCGACCACGTCCAGTGCCGCCTGCGGCTCGCCATATATTTGGCGCACGCGCTCGCCCACCAGCTGCGGCGCCCGGTACTCCAACTCGGCCAGCTTGCTATCGAAGGTGTTCGCAAAGCCGGCAAAGGTGCTGACCACATAGCTGTCCGAAGCGCGGTCGGGCACGCCCTTCTTGCGCAGCGCCGCCAGGTGGTGGGGAGGCTCGGGGTCGTCGGGGTCGTCGGCGGCCCATTTCTCGTAGAGCTCGATGGCCTTGTCTATAGCGTCGTGGTCGGCGTAGACGCGCCCCAGCAGCCGCCTCAGCAGGCGATTGCGAGGCGCCGTCATCAGACCAGCGGCGGCCTGCAGCATGGCATCACGCAGCCTGCCTTGCGCGATGTAGAGCGCGACGATGTTCTGCCTTGCATCGACAAAGCCCGGCGCCTCTTCAAGGATGGCCAGGTAGGCGGCCTCAGCATCGTCGTGACGGCCTCGCCAGCGCAACAGCAGCCCGAGGTTGTTGCGCGCATCGAAGAGCTTGGGGTTGAGCTCGATGGCGCGGCGGTAGCAGGCCTCGGCCTCGTCCCGCCGCGTAGCGCGGGCGTACAGGTTGCCAAGGTTGTTGTGGAACATGGCCTGCGACGCATCCATCGCCAGGGCACGCTGGATCAGCCGGACGGCATCGTCGCCGTGCCCGTACTGCCCCTCGAGCACGCCGGCCAGATGCCAAGCATCGGGATTGTCGGGCATGCGCTCGCACAACCGCGCGTAGGCCGCGCGTGCGGTCGAGACATCGCCTTGCGAGTGGGCGCGCATCGCAAGCTCGAAAGCCTCGGCCACCGACGGCTCATCGGCGGATGGTTCGGGGAGGGGCGTGGCAGCGGTTGGCATCGGCATGGCGGGCGGGAGACGCGGAGGAAACCTTGAGGCTCGAAATCTAGATGTCCTTGATGAAGCTGACGGCATAGAAAGCCCAGTTGTCGGCGTTCTCCAGCGCCTTGGCAGCCTGCATGGTGGCGAAGCCGCGCGACTTGATCTTGCCGTAGCCGTGGTCGGTGGTGCGGAGCACCTTGTGCGTCAACTCGTGGTAGATCGTCTGCGCTGCACCCTCGATGGGGTCAGGGTCGCCGAGAAACCAGCGGCCCAGGATAACGCGATAGCCCGAGCCCGTGTGCTTGCCGCCCCAGACATAACCGTACACGGACTGGCCGCTCACGTTGGCCGTCTGCATGGGGCCGAAGGGGTCGTTGCCGTTGATGACATGCACCTGGATGTCGGGCCGGTTCGCCAGCGTTACCTTGTTGTGCTGAAAGGCCTCGTACATCTTCGCCAGCCCTTGACTGACCTCGTTGACGCGCGCAGGTGAAGGGTCGCCGAACCAGCGGCGGAAACGCGCCTCCTCGGTGTCGCTCGTGGCCACGGTGCGCACCCCGTCGCAGGCCATCCCGGCGCATCGATAGGCGTCGGCCCAGGCGGTCTTGGCCTGGTTCAGCTCGGTGGGGTCGAAGTCCTCGTAGACGACATGGCCCAGGCTGCGGTCTTCGTCGCCAAGGCTGATGTGGATCTTCACCTGCGGCTTGAGCTTGCCCTCGGCCATCAGCCTGGCGCCTTCACGGATGTCCTTCAGCAAGCCAGTAGGCCGCAGGTGTGCCGCCGGTCGGTTCGTCTGGTCGAACGCGATGATCTGGTTCATCAGGTCGGTGACCGCGCCACTGCGGTTGCGCTCGGAGTCCTCGGCATTGCCCTTCTGGTCGGCCCAGGCGATGAAGGCGGCTTTTAAGGTCTCGAGGTATGCGCTGGCGCCCGGGTGGCGGCCGTATTCCTTGATGGCCGCGTCCAGGAACTTCAGCGCCGAACTGCGCGGCTTGAAGGCGCCGAGCTTCGTGCGGCGCATCCATTCTTCGTAGGTCATGATGCCCATGATCTGCTCCTGTGTCTGCCGCGCTCAGACTGCGGCGTGGTTTCAGATCCGGCCGCGTCGGCGTGCGCCGCAGCCGTACTCAGCTCGCATTTCAGGCGAAGCGATAGTCGAAGGCACCATCGTGGACGCCCACGTGAGCGCCCGCGATCGGCCGGCCCTCCATCATCCGGTTCAGGAACTCGCGGCTGATGTCGGGCAGCATGGTATTGGTAAGGATGGCGTCGATCATCCGCCCGCCCGACTCGCTCTCGGTGCAGCGGCTGACCACCAGCTTGACGACGTCGTCGCCGTACTCGAAGGGAATCTTGTAGCGCGACTCGACACGCTTCTTGATGCGGTTCAACTGCAGCTTGACGATCTTGCCCAGCATCTCGTCGGAGAGGGGGTAATAAGGGATCGTCACCAGCCGCCCCAGCAGCGCCGGCGGGAAGATCTTCAGCAGCGGCTCGCGTAGCGCCTTTGCCATGCCCTCGGGGTCGGGCATTAGGTCGGGGTCCTTGCAAAGGCTGGCGATGAGATCGGTGCCGGCATTGGTGGTGAGCAGGATGAGCGTATTCTTGAAGTCGATGAAGCGCCCTTCGCCGTCTTCCATGAAGCCCTTGTCGAAGACCTGGAAGAACATCTCGTGCACGTCGGGGTGTGCCTTCTCGACCTCGTCGAGCAGCACGACGCTGTAGGGCTTGCGCCTCACCGCCTCGGTCAGCACGCCACCTTCGCCATAGCCCACGTAGCCCGGGGGCGCGCCCTTGAGCGTGGAGACGGTGTGCGCCTCCTGGTACTCGCTCATGTTCACGGTGATCATGTTCTGCTCGCCGCCGTAAAGCGCCTCGGCCAGTGCCAGCGCGGTCTCGGTCTTGCCGACGCCACTGGTGCCGGCGAGCATGAACACGCCGATGGGCTTGTTAGGGTTGTCCAGCCCGGCGCGGCTGGTCTGGATGCGCTTGGCGATCATCTCCATCGCATGGTCCTGGCCGATGACGCGCTGCGCCAGTGCATCGGCCACCTTCAGGATGGTCTCGATCTCGTTTCGCGCCATACGTCCCACCGGGATGCCGGTCCAGTCGCCGACCACCGCGGCCACGGCCTGGTAGTCGACCGTGGGCAGGATCAACGGCGTCTCGCCCTGCACCGTGGTCAGCTTGTCCTGCACACCCTTCAGCTGAACAAGGTCGGCCAAGCGCTGGGCCTCGATGTCCCCGGCCGTCAGGCCCTCTGCTGGGGCCTCGGCGTTGGCGACCGCTTCCAGATTGCTGCCAGTACCCTCGACCGGCTTGACCCCGGCGCGCAGCTTTGAGCGCAGCGCCAGCAGTTCGTCGACCAACGCCTTCTCCTCGGTCCAGCGAGCATCCAGCGCGGCCAGGCGGGCACGCTCGGCCGCCAGCAACTCGGTCGCATCGGCCTCGCGCTTAGCGGTGTCTACGCCGATGGCCTTCTCTCGGCCGATGATGCCCAGTTCGGTCTCCAGCGCCTCGATGCGCTTGCGGCAATCGTCGACTTCGGCTGGTGTCGCATGCAGGCTGACAGCCACGCGCGCGCAGGCCGTGTCGAGCAGGCTCACGCTCTTGTCGGGGAGCTGCCGAGCCGGGATGTACCGGTGGCTGAGCTTCACCGCTGCCTCCAGCGCCTCGTCCAGGATCTGAACCCGGTGGTGCCCTTCCATCGTGCTGGCCACGCCGCGCATCATCAGGATGGCCTTGGGCTCGTCGGGCTCGTCGACCTGCACGGTCTGGAAGCGACGCGTCAGTGCCGGGTCCTTCTCGATGTGCTTCTTGTACTCAGCGAAGGTGGTGGCGCCGATGGTACGCAGCATGCCGCGCGCCAGTGCTGGCTTGAGCAAATTGGCGGCGTCGCCCGTGCCCGCGGCGCCACCCGCTCCCACCAGCGTGTGGGTCTCGTCGATGAACAGGATGATGGGCTTGGGGCTGGCCTGCACCTCGTCGATGACGCTGCGCAGGCGCTGCTCGAACTCGCCTTTCATGCTGGCACCAGCCTGCAGCAGGCCCACGTCCAGCGCGCGAAGTTCCACTTCCTTCAAGCTCGGCGGCACGTCGCCGCGCGCGATGCGCTGTGCGAAGCCTTCGACCACCGCGGTCTTGCCGACGCCCGCCTCGCCGACCAGGATGGGATTATTCTGCCGACGCCGCATTAGGATATCGACGACTTGGCGGATCTCGTCGTCGCGGCCGACGATAGGATCCATCTTGCCTTCGCGGGCCTGCGCCGTGAGGTCGACGGTGAACTTCTTCAGCGCTTCCTGCTTGCCCAAGGCTGCGGGTGCGATGGCTCCACTGGCCTCACCGGGCGCTGCGCCGTCTGCGGCACCGCTGCTGCCGTCGCTGGCGCCCTGCCCGTCCTCGGGCGACCCGCTGATGATCCTGGACAGCGTATCAGAAAGGTCGTCGACCTTGAGCTTCTCGAACTGGCGGCTGATGGCAATGAGTGCATTGCGCAGGTGCTTCGTCTTCAGCATGCCCACCAGCATGTAGCCGCTGCGCACGACGTTGTCGCCATAGAGCAATGTGCCGTAGACCCAGCCACGTTCGATGGCATCGGCGATGTTCTCGGCGATGCCGCTGATACTGCTGGCGCCGCGCGGCAACCGGTCCAGCCCCGCCGTGAGGTCCTTGGCCAGCGCTGACATGTCCAACTGCGCCTGCTTGATGACGCGGTGCAAGTCGCTGTCGGGCGACTGCAGTAGCTGCGCCAGGAAATGCTCGAGCTCGACATAGGGGTTGCCGCGCAGCTTGCAGAAGACGGTGGCGCTTTCGACGACCTTGTAGATCGGCGCATTCAGCTTGCCGAAGAGGGTGACGCGGTTGATCTCCGCCATGGAGGTCCTTTCGGGGTGGCTCGGTCAGTGAACGGCGCACGGGGCGCCGGGATTGAGTTTCAGCGCCGGCAGGCGACCGCCACGCGGCGCCCCGAGCCAGGTCGTCCAGCCCAGCCGCGCCTGCTGACCCAGACGCAGTCGCTGGCGCGCATCGGCGCGCAACTCCAGGCGCAGGTCCCAGCCGAGCTCGTCGCCGATGAATTGGCGCACCAGGTCGCGCAGTGCCGGCAGGGCGCGGCCACCCGGCAGCAGGGATTCAAAGGTGGCGCGGTCCAGCGGACCGGCATGCAGGCGGATGTGATGCTGGCGGTCGAACACCGCGGCGCCCAGGACGGCGCTGGCGCCCAACTGCGCGCTGCTGGAGGGGCGGCCTCCGCGGCCCAGGCGCGAGCGTTCGGCCATCGCCAGCGGCATCCAACGCCCCACGAAGGGCTCGACTTGGAAGTGCACGCGCAACTGGTCCGAGAGCAGGCCCTGCAGGCCGTCGGCGCTTCGTGCCTGGCGTGCCAACGTGCCGGCATGGCGCAGCTTGGCCGCATGCGGCGCGGCATCGCGCCCCCGCCACTCGGGCCCGCCGATACCGGCCAGCGCACCCACGAGATCGGCCCAGCGGTCCTCGGCCGGTCGGTCCAAACCGACCACCGGCTGGGCCTGCGCCCAGGCGCGGTAGAACAGAAGCAGCAGGCGGTGGTGGAAGAGGTCGGCGAAGACCTGCAACGTCTCGTCCCCCTTGTGCAGGCGGCGCTCGCGGGCGTAGGCGGTCAGGTGCAGCGGCAGTGGCCCCTGCGGCCCGAAAAGGCCGAAGAATCGCACCTGCACGCGCGGCTTGCCCAGGCGATGCGACAGATCGACGTGGCACAGCGAAGAGGCCGCAAAGCTCAGGTCTGCCGCCTGTGACAGGCGGACCGGCTCATCGCCCGGCCGCCGCGCCGTGCCCAGGCGCGGCATGGCCGGCATATTCGCGTCCAGTGCGCGCATTGCGGCGTAGAAGTCCCATCGGTAGGGCGCCGCGGCCAGGGTCTGAATGACAGCGCCGAAGCGCGGCCCGGGGTCGGACGGCGAGCCGCTCACAGCAGGGGCCTCGCACCGCTGCGCGGCCGGCCCGCGAGGATCTCGCCACGTGCCGGCGAGGCCAGCCGCAGTTGCGTGAAGCTGTTGATCGAGGCATGGCGCGCGATGAATCGTTCCAACACCGTGCCCAGCAGGTAGGCACTGCCGCCCTCGAAGGCATGGTCGTCCACCTCGACATCGACAGCCACGCCGCGGCCGAAGGTAATGGGCCCGGGCATCGGCAGGCGGCGCACCACCGGGCCAACCTTCACCGAGCGCAGGCCGTCGATCTGGCGCTGCGCGCCGGCATCGCCGGCCGGCGCGTACAGGCGCAGAATCTGCCGCAGCGTCGAAGCCCCTTGTTCAGCGTCGGTATCAAGCAGCGAAAGGTGGTTCAGCGCGAGCTGGTTGATGAGCTTCCATGCCACGTTGCCCTCGCGCAGTGCCGACAGCGGCCGGGACGGCCCTTTTAGCACCGAGACTTCGCGCACCGCCGAAGCGCCGCTGAGCGCGAGATCGCCGCCGGCTTGGCCCACGGGCATCAGGATAGGCAGGTCGCGGTTGGTGCACAGCGCGCGCACGCCGACCTGCTGAAGGTCTTCGGAAAACGGCGCCTCCTTAGGGTCGACCAGCGACAAGTAGACCTCGGTGCCGATGTAGGACGAGCGCGGTCCGTCGCGCAGCTGCGTGGACGACAGCAGGCGCGGCTCGCGCTGCACGGTGTAGTAGGCAGCGTGCTCTCCCGGCTCGGTGTGGTAGGCGGCGTAAAAGGGCAGGAAGTTCCAGCGGCTCTCGACGCCCACGCCGTAGCCCTGCACGTCCAGCAGGGAGTGGATCTCGAAGTCCAGCGGCCGGGTGCGGTCGGGCACCACGTGCTGCTCCGTCGATTCGCGCGAGACGTGGATGCGGTCGCAGCGACGCTCCAGCAGGTTCACCGCCGGCACGCAGTTCAGTTTAAGGTAATGCACATCGACCGCCTGCTGCAGTGCGGGGTTGGGCCGCGAGAACAGGATGGTCACGTCGGCCTCCTGCCCGCCGACCGCGCGCAGAGCCGGGCCAATGCCCGCAAGATCGCAGAAGAGGAATCGGTGCGGAAAGGCGAAATATTCCTGCAGCAGCCGGTGGCCAGCAAAGCCAGCGTGGGTGGGCGGCAGCAGCGACTGATCGTCCTCATAGCCGACGGGCAAGATAGCGTCGGCGTCAAGCAGCTCGGCACGGCCGCCGCGGCCAGGTGTCTGCACTACGATGCCCAAAGCGTGGCCGCAGACCAGTTCATGCACCCGGCTGGCGATCTCATCGACGCCGCTGAAGTGCAATCGCAGATCCTGCAGGGCCAAGCGCGAGAAGTCCAGGCCGCCTGTGGCGCGCAGCCGCAGGCGCAGCCCCGCGCGGTAGCGTCGCCATTCCGGACGCGCCACCAGCGGCATGTCGCCGGCCATGGTGAGATATTCGACCTGCGTCAACTCCAGCGGCCAGATCGTCACCTCGTGCGATGTGCGGAATTCGCAGGGCGTCGCGCCGGCCTTGCCGACTCGGCTGGTAAGGACGCTGCCGCGCGGCACCCGCACGCCGGTGGCCAGGGCGGCGTCGCCCAGCTCCGGGTGGAGCTGCGCTATGAGCATCGACGGCGTGGGGTTGAGGAATTGCGGGTAGACGATTTCCAGCAGTCGCTGCGTGAAGCGCGGGAACTCGGCATCCAGGCGCAGCTGAATGCGGCCGGCCAGAAAAGCGAAGCCCTCAAGCAGGCGTTCGACATAGGGGTCGGTGACCTCCAGACCCTCCATACCAAGTCGCGCGGCTATCTTCGGGAAGGCCTGCGCGAATTCGGCTCCCATCTCGCGCAAGTGGCGCAGTTCCTCGTTGTAGTAGCGCAGCAGCCGCGGGTCCATGGGGGTCAGCGCGTTGCTTCGCGAATCTCGACGCGGCCGGTGTCGAGGTCGATGTCGGTGTGCAGCAGCAGTTCCAGCGGCACTGGCTGCGCCCACAACTGGCCGCTGATGCGGAATGCGATCTGGTTGTGGTGGTCGACCTGCAACTCGTTGCGCAGCGCCTCCACCACCAACGTATCGGGCAGGATCCGCGGCTCGTGGGCGACGATGGCCGCGTGCACTCGGCGCTGCAGTTCGCCCAGGTCCAGCGTCGACACCGTGCGCCCCGAAAGTGCCGGCATGCCGTAGGTCAGCACCGAGCGGTCGGCGTGCGGAAGTGATGCCCAGTCACCTTCATCCTCGCCCGGGCGCGTGGTGTTAAAGAGCCAGCCCAAGTCGCGCAGGATAAATTCGCGCAGCCGCGAGCGGTTGATGACCCGCGACTCGACAGTTTCGACCGTGCTGTGGGGCTCGTCGTCGGTGAGGCGGTCCAGCAGCGCCGGTTGCAGCCGGTCCTGGGTGCGCAAAGTGGCCATCGAGGACGCGCGGGCTCAGGAATCGAAGACGATGCTGCGCACGTCCATCAGCGCCTTCTCCTCGACATCAGTCGACAGCAGGCGCTGGCCGATGCCTACCCAGGCGCCACCTGCTCCTTCGCGCCATTCGGTGCGTCTCGCCAGGGCGCAGGCATCGCCGCTGGCGAGCTCGGTGTCAGGGTAGCGGGTAGGAATCAACCCCACCGACTCGCCCCCGTTGGCAAAGACGAAATGCGCCGGCATCCAGACAGCGTCGCGCAGGTCCTCAGGGGCCTCGATATCGATACGGGACAGGCGCTCGAAAGGCAGCCAATAGTACCGGCCGTTGATCACCGCCTCCAGCGTGGGGCCGAGCCGCATGTCGGCGTCGGCCAGCCAGGCGAAGGGCACGCCATCCAGCGTGCCTGGCGTGGCCGGCGCTTGCGCCAGTGCCTGCTCGCGCAGCGAGCCCGCGGCGTCGGGCTCCCGACGGCCATGGCGCAGCAGCGCCTCGATCAACAACGCTATCCACGGCGCTGGCTCGCCGAACAGCATTGGCACCTTTTGGCCGGCGAAAACCTGCAGGCGCAAGGTTTCGCAGTGGATAGCCTCGCGATAGGTCTGCACCATGGGCAGGGTGGCAGCGTCCAGTTCGCCGGCCACCTTCAGCTGGTTGAGTGCGCGGTCCCACTGGCCCAGCACAACGAGCAGCTGGAACAGAAATACGCGCAACGAAGCATCCTGAGGGCTGACGCGGACTAGCCCAGTCAGCAGCTGCAGCGCTTGGGCTGCATCGCCTTCGCGAAGAGCGGTTTCTGCATCGGCCTTGGTCGGCATGGTGCTGGTTCCAGGTACGGTTCAGGAGGGGGCTCCGCAGGCCGCCGGCGGAGCCGGCGGCCGCGCAATCACCAGGTGGGCTCCAGTGTCAGATCTTCTGGCCCGCCTTCAGGTCATAGCCCGCCTTGATCGCCGCATCGAGACTGCCGTCAGCCTTCTGCGCCTTGTAGGAGATCTCAATCTTCGAGTAGTTGAGCGCAAACTGATCGGTGGGGAGGACATCTGAGCCGTCTGCACCACCGTTCTGGTAGCTGGAGACGAGCACATCCGTGAGCTTGATGGTGTAATACTCAAGCTGGGTCTTACCCGCCTTGCGTGCCGTGAACAGTGCGGTCTTGATGTGCTCGCCCGTGGCGCTGGCCAGGAACAGCTTCGGCGAGGACTTGTTGATGCTGGTCGTGAAATGCAGGTCTTGGAATGCGGCCTTGCCGGAGCCACCGCCACCGCCACCGGAGAACGAGCCTGCATTGGTGAGTCCGAAACTGAAGCTCATCACCTCGATCTCTTTTTCATGCCCCTTCTGTAGGGACTCTCCATCGACGCCATCAATCTTCAGAAAATAGTCAACTGCCGCCATAGCGCTTTCTCCTTCAATGCCCCGTCAAACGAAGCGGTTACGCTGTGAACACGCCCCTGACGGGGGGCGCCCCGCGGCACAGCCGCTCGCGGGGATACCAACGAAACCCAACGATGTCTAGCCTGCCTTTGCCGAGGGCAGCTTGGATACGAGCCGCAGCGACACCGTCAGCCCTTCGAGCTGGTAGTGCGGCCGCAGAAAGAACTTTGAGCTGTAGTAGCCCGGATTGGCCGGGTCCTCCTCGACTACGACTTCGGCCGCCGCCAGCGGCAACTGCGCCTTGGTGGTTTCGGAAGAGCCGGCCGGGTCACCGTCGACGTACTGCAGGATCCAGCTCTGCAGCCATTTTTCGACGTCGCTGCGCTCCTTGAACGAACCGATCTTGTCGCGAACGATGCACTTGAGGTAGTGCGCGAAGCGGCAGGTGGCGAACAGGTAGGGAAGGCGCGCGGCGAGGTTGGCGTTGGCTGTGGCGTCGGGGTCGTCGTACTCCGCCGGCTTGTGCAGGCTCTGAGCACCGATAAATGCGGCGAAGTCGCTGTTCTTGCGGTGAATCAGCGGCATGAAGCCGTTCTTGGCGAGTTCGGCTTCGCGGCGGTCCTCGATGGCGATTTCGGTCGGGCACTTCATGTCCACGCCGCCGTCGTCGGTAGGGAAGCTATGCGTGGGCAGGTTGGTCACCGCGCCACCGGACTCCACGCCACGGATGCGGCTGCACCAGCCGTATTCCTTGAACGAGCGGTTGATGTTGGTCGCCATCGCGTAGGCTGCATTGGCCCAGGTGTAGCGGCCGTGGTCGGCGGAGCCGGTGTCCTCCTCGAAGTTGAAGGCCTCGACCGGGTTGGTCTTCGCACCATAGGGAATGCGCGCCAGGAAGCGCGGCATCGCCAGGCCGATGTACTTGGAGTCCTCGCTCTCGCGCAGCGATCGCCAGGCCGCATAGTCGGGCGTGCCGAAGATCTTGGTCAGGTCGCGCGGGTTGGCCAGCTCCTGCCACGAATCCATCTGCATCAGCGTCGGCGATGCACCAGTGATGATGGGCGCGTGCGCGGCGGCGGCGATCTTGGCTAGTTCCCCAAGCAATTCCACGTCGGGCGCGCTCTGGTCGAAGTGGTAGTCGCCCACCAGACAGCCGAAGGGCTCGCCGCCGAACTGCCCGAATTCCTCGGCGTATACCTTCTTGAAGATCGGGCTCTGGTCCCAGTTGTGCCTTTGTAGCGCTTCAGCGTCTTGCCGAGTTCAGCCTTGCTCACGTTCATCACGCGAATCTTCAGCAACTCGTCGGTTTCGGTGTTGTTGACCATGTAGTGCAGGCCGCGCCAGGCGCCTTCCAATTTCTGGAAGTCCTCGTGGTGCAGGATGAGGTTGATCTGCTCGGAGAGCTTGCGGTCGATGGCCGCGATCATGGCCTCGATGGACGCGGCGACGTCGCTGCCGATAAGCTGGGTCTGCGCCAGCGCCTGCTGCGCCAGCGTCTGCACGGCCTGCTCGACGGCGCTCTTGGCGTCTTCGGACTTGGGCTTGAATTCCTTCTGCAGCAGCGACGCGAGGTCGCTGCCTTCCATGGTCACGCCGGCAAGTGCGGTTGCGGCTTGGGTCTCGGCCATTCGTAGCTCCTCGTTCTCTATGGAAGGTGTGCGCGGTGTGCAGCGATACAGGTCAGGCATCGGCCGGCTTGGCAGATGCCGCCAGCGATGCAAGCAGCGCCGGGTCGTTCATGAGCTTGCCGATGAGTTCTTCCGCACCGCCCTTGCCGTCCATGTAGGTGACGAGGTTCTGCAGCTGCTCGCGCGCCTGAAGCAGCTTGTTCAGCGAATCGACCTTGCGGGCCACGGCATCGGGTGAAAAATCATCCATGCTCTCGAAGGTGATGTCGACGTTCAGGTTTCCATCGCCAGTCAGCGCGTTGGGAACCTGGAAGGCCACGCGCGGCTTCATGGCCTTCATGCGGGCGTCGAAGTTGTCGACATCCACTTCGAGGAATTTGCGGTCGGCCACCGGCGCCAGCGGGTCTGCCGGTTTGCCCGAAAGGTCGGCAAGGACGCCCATCACGAACGGCAGCTGGACCTTCTTCTGCGCGCCGTAGAGCTCGACGTCGTATTCGATCTGAACCCGCGGCGCGCGGTTACGGGCAATGAATTTCTGGCTGCTGCTCATGAAGGGGCTCCTGTGCGAAAGATGGTGTGAAGTGCGAGGTCGGAGGTTGTCATCGAAGTGCGGGATTTCGTCAAGAGCTTCCGGGCTCCTGGACGCTTTCGGGGTCGATGCCGACCACCCGTGCTACATCTGCCAGCGCCTCGGGGGCGAGCGCCTTCATGAGCTGGAGGAAATTGTGGCCAATGAGGTGACGCGCTCGGCGCAGGAACAGGGGCGCAGGGTTCGTGGGCTCGGCGCGCTCAAGGTATTCGCAGACCAGGTCGATGGCGCGGATGGCCTCTTCGCGCGAGTTCACCGCCCCAGTCAGGCCGCGCAGCAACGCCGGGCCGCCGGGTGCGCCGCCTTCGGCGTCCTCGCCGGGTGCCTCGTCACCGGCCACCGATTCAGGAGGGAGGGTACCCGCGACGCCCTTGGCAATGACGAGCAGCGGCCGTAGGTCGGGAGCGTCGCTTCCCAGCTTCTCGCTGCACAGCGCAATGAGGCGCTGCACCTGCTCGACGGCATCCTGGCAACGCCCACGCAGCGGCGGCGACTTCGCCAGCGCGGCGGCCACCATCTGTTCGATGCGGTCCTTGCTGTAGTCGGTCTGGCCGGCGATGGCGGTGGACAGACCCAGCGCGAGTTCGAAGTCGCGCACCTTCAGCAGGCCGATGGCGCGGTCGTCGGTGATGCGCGCGTCGCGCAGTTCGGCCAGCAGGCCGACGTTCTCGCGCAGCACCGTGAGCGCGTTGACGCGGCCGTAGAGGTCGCCGTCGTCGGGGTCGGGCAG
>CAIWPS010000647.1 GCA_903914615.1 uncultured beta proteobacterium
CGCCGGCCGCCGCGGCGGGGTGGCGGCTGGAGCGCTTCGGCCCGCTGGCCGACGGCTGCCGCGGCCTGGTGCTGGCGCGCCTGGCCCCGCCAGACACCGCCCCGGCGCAGACCGGCGAAAGCGACACCTTCAGCTTCACCGTCTCGCACGACCTGCGCGCGCCCATCCGCGTCGTCGAGGGCTTCACGCGCATCGTCAAGGAAGACTACGGCCGCCTGCTCGACCGCGTCGGCAACGACCATCTCGACCGCGTGCTGGGCGCCGCAGCGCGCATGAACCTGATGATCGACGCCCTGCTGACGCTGGCCCGCCTGAGCTCGCAGCCGCTGGCGCGCCAGCCGGTGAACCTGTCGCAACTGGCGGGCTACGTCGTCGACGACCTGCGCCGCGCCGCGCCCAAGCGCGAGGCCGAGGTCGAGATCGAACCCGGCCTCACGGCCCAGGGCGACCCGACGCTGCTGCGGCTGGTGCTGGAAAACCTGCTCGGCAATGCCTGGAAGTACAGCGCCCGCTGCGCCCGCGCGCAGATCTCGCTGCGCGCGGTGGCGCACGGGCCGGGCCGCGCCTTCGTCGTGCGCGACAACGGCGCCGGCTTCGACATGCGTTCGGCCGACCGCCTGTTCGGGCTTTTCCAGCGCCTGCACAGCGCAAGCGAGTTCCCGGGGCATGGCGTCGGCCTCGCATCGGTGCGGCGCATCGTGGCGCGCCACGGCGGCGAGATCTGGGCCGAGGCCGAACCCGGCCGCGGCGCAGCGTTCTACTTCACCCTGGAGGCCTGAGCTCAGCCGCTGCGCGCCAGTTCCTCGACCGCGCCGAGCAGCCGCTCGGCCTGCGCCGCGGCGCTGATCCGGTGCTCTTCGGCAAGGCGGGCCAGGCGCCGCCAGGCCTCGGCGCGCGGCAGCGAATGGCGGTGCATCAGCACGCCCACGGCCAGCGGCACGGGGTCGGCCAGCACCTCGCCGGGCGCGGCCGGGGGAACCTCCGGCGCCGCGGCCGCGGCGCGTGCCGGCGCGCTGCTGCGAAGCTGCGCGAAGGCGGCCTCGACGCTGGGCACGATCTGCCCCACGTCCAGCGGCTTGATCAGGTAGGCCAGCGCGCCCAGTTCCTGCACCTTGGCCAGCGTGGCCTCGTCGGCGAAGGCCGAGAGGAACATGAAGGGGATGCCGTAGGCGTCGCGCAGGGTCTCGGCGACGTCGAAGCCGCTCTTGCCTTCCATGCGGATGTCCAGCAGCGCCAGCGCCGGCCGGTGCTCGCGGGCGAGCAGGATGGCGTCGTCGCCGTTGTCGGCGTCGATGACCTCGTAGCCGGCCTGGGCCAGGCCGTGGGTCACCGTGGCCAGCACCAGCCTGTCGTCGTCGACGACGAGGATGCGGCCCTTGCTGCCGGCGCTGCCCGCTGCACTGTTCATGCGCCGGATTGTGGCCCATCGCCCGGCGGCGGCAGCTGCACGCCGGGCGGCCGCAGCTCGACGGCGGCGACCACGTCGGGCCCTTCCTGCACCAGCGACAGCGTGGCGCTGCGCCGCGGCAGCAGCGCGCGCACCAGGCCCAGGCCGGAGACGCCGCCGCGCAGCCCGGCGATGTCGATGCCGGGCGGCAGCAGGCCGGCGCTGGCGATGCGGATGAGCACCGTTTCGCCGGCGCAGCCGAGCGTGCAGCGCACCTCGCCGCCGCTGCCGTGCTTGACGGCATTGGTGAAGAGCTCGTTGACGGTGAGCGCGACCGGAATCGATTCGGCCTCGGGCAGCAGCTGCGGCACCTCGCCTTCGACGGCGACGGTGATGGTGCGCCCGAAGGTGCGCTGCACCGAGGCGGCGATGGCGCGCAGCAGCGGCGCCACCGCCAGCGGCCCGCTGGCGCCCACCTGCAGGCCGTAGACCTGGGCGATGGCCTGGACCTGACCGACGGCCTCGGACAGCACGGTGGCCAGCTCGGGGTGGCGGGCGGCGTTCTGCTGCAGCAGCCCGGCCACGCCCTGCAGGTTGTTCTTGATGCGGTGGTGGACTTCGCGCACCAGCACCTCGCGCTGGGCGATGGCGGCCTGCAGCCGCGCCCTTTCGGCGGCGCGCTGGCCGCTGACGTCGCTGGCCACCAGCAGCAGCTGGGCGTCGCCACCCTCGCCTTCGTCCAGCGGCGCGATGCGGCAGTCCCAGACGCGCTCGGCGCCGGGGCCGGCGCTGTCGTCGTGCCATTCGTGCTGCGCCGGCTGGCCGTCGGCGGCCGCCTGCTGCAGCCAGCCCACCAGCGCGGCACCGGCGGCACCGCCGCTGTCGCCGTCCAGCGGCAGGCCCAGCAGCTGCGGCAGCGGGCGGCCGAAGAAGCCGGCGGCCGTCTGGTTGAGCTGGCGCACGCGCAGGCTGCGCGCGTCGAACAGCGCGATCGCCAGCGGCGCCGTCTCGATCACCCGCTGCAGCGAGGCGCGCGCCTGCGCGATGCTCACCTCGGCCTGGCGGCGGCGCTCGATGTCGAGCAGCGCGATCGTCATCTCGCGCCCCTCGCCGGCGCCGTCGCCGGCGACCTGGCTGGTGAGCACGGCGTTGCCGACGACCCAGAACTCGCGCCCGTCGCGGGCCTTCAGGCGGCATTCGAAGGTCTCGGCCTGGCCTTCCTGCAGCTGCGCCAGCATGCCGGCGCGGCGCAGCGGGTGGTCGGGGTCGGGCGTGGCGACGATGCTCATGGGCTCGCCGACGAAATCGGCCAGCTCGCCGCCGAACATGCGCCGCGCCGAGCGGTTCATCCACTGGATGCCGTGGTCCGAGACGGTGACGATGCCCACCAGCACCGAGTTCAGGATGGCGCGCGTGCGGTCGGCCTGCTGGGCCAGGGTCTCGCGCGTGCGGCGGCGCTCGTCGATGTCGACGAAGGAGCAGATGACGCCGGCCTCGGCGTCGTCGGGGTTGACCGGGCGCACCGCCACCTGCACCCAGACCAGGCTGCCGTCGCGCCGGCGCAGGCGTCGTTCGCCGCTGTAGCGGTGGTGCTCGCGCAGGCCGCGGCTGATGCGGGCCTCGAACTCGACGCAGGCGCGGGCGTCCTCGTAGAGCTCGGCGGCATCCAGCGTCGCCAGCTCGGGGCTGGCCCAGCCGGTGAGTGCGGCCATGGCCTGGTTGGCGCGCTCGATGCGGGCGCCCCGCTGGTAGACGATGCCGACCTCCGAGAGGCTGAACATCAGCTCGCGGTCGCGCAGGAGCTGCTGCAGCTCGACCTGCTGCGTCTTCAGCCGCGTGATGTCGGTCAGCACCGCCACCGCCTCGGCCTGGGCACCGTCGCCGACGGCACGGCGCACCGACAGCGAATACCACTGCGGCGCGCCGTCGCCGCGCGCCAGCGGCAGCTCGGCCTCGAAGGCGCGGCCCTCGGCCAGCGCCTCGACGGCGGCGCGGGCGCTTTCCGGCGCGCCCAGGCTGCGGCCGAAGATCTCTTCCAGCGACGCGCCGGCAGCGGCACCGGCGTCGTAGCCCAGCATGCGTTCGAAGCGCAGGTTGCAGCGTACCAGCACCGGCCCGCGCAGGTAGGCGATGCCGGCGGTGGAGCTGTCCAGGATGGTCGTCAGCTCGCGCAGCAGCTGCTCGTTGCGGCGCTGCGCCCGCTCCTGGTCGGTGACGTCCAGCGTCACCACCGACGTTGTCGGTCGGCCGCCGGCCAGCGCGCCCGGCTCGACGCGCGTGAGCAGCCAGCGCGCGCCCAGCTCGGGGTGGCGCACGGCGTAGCGCACCTCGGTGCGTTCGCCGGCGCGCAGCGCGCGCTGCAGGCGCTCGAACTCGGGCAGCGATGCGGGGTCGACGAGGTCGCGGTGGATGCCCTGCAGCACGCCCGAGGTGGTCACCGCGGCCGGCTGCGCGCCGCGGCGCCGCGATGCACGCGGCGCCGGCGGGGCCAGCCAGCCGCGCGCCGGGTCGTAGGTGGCCACGCCGACGCTGGCGGTGTCCATCAGCATGCCCATCTCGAGCTGCGCCAGGTCGCGCTCGTCCTCGGCGCTGCGGTCCTGCACCACGGCCATGATGCGGCGCTCGCCGCGTTCGCCGGGGCCGCCCGCCACGCAGGCCAGACGCGCGCTCAGGCGCCGGCGGCGGCCGTCAGGCAGGGCCACCAGGACCTGGCATTCCAGGCTCGGCGCCCCTGGCACCAGGGCGGGCAGCGGCGCGCCGGCCTGCCAGCCGAGCAGGGCCTGCAGCTCGGGCGCGGCGTCGGCCAGCTGCTCGGGCACCTGCTCGACGAGGGCCTCGAAGGCGGCGTTGCAGCGCACGACATGGCCCGCGGGGTCGTAGACCAGCGTGCCGGCGCCGGCGAGCTCGAACCACTGCGACAGCTCGTCCTCGGCGCGCCGTGCGCGCTCGCGCGCCGCCACCTCGGCCGTGAGCTCCTGCCAGTGGCTGAGCCACAGCGGCGGCTGCCCGGCACGGCCGAGGTTGACGACCATCGAGGTGTACCAGCGCTGGCGCCCCTGGGTGTCGACGAAGCGGCGCTGCCCGGCCGGCAGCGGCTGGCCGCGCGCCGCCGCGGTGGCCATTTCCTGGCGCTGCGCGAGGTTGCCTTCGCGGTCCTCCTCGGGCTCCAGCGCGATGGGGTCCAGGCCCAGCAGGGCCTGCAGCGGCCGGCCCACCAGGCCGACGTAGGCGGCGTTGGCGTCGACGATGCGGAAGTCGGCGTCCTGCAGCAGGGCCGGCGACTGCTGGGCCCAGACCGTGCGCAGCCAGGCCTCGGCCTGCAGCGAGGCCAGCGCGTCGCGCTCCACCCGCCTAGCCGTCCAGCTGGCGTGCGGCGCGCAGGGCCGCCAGCAGGGCCCGGTTGACGGCGGCCGGCCCCAGCAGCAGCGGCTCGGCGCGTTCGCGGATGTCGAAGCGCGACTCCTGCTCGATGGCGCGCACCAGCGCCAGCGGCGCGCCGTAGGGGCCGCCGCCGTCGCACAGGGCCTGCTGCACGCGCTCGGGCACGGGCACGTTGCGCAGCAGTTCGGGCAGCGGCTGCTGCAGCAGGCGGTCGAGCAGCGAGAAGACGCCGCAGATGAACATCTCGCCGCGGGTCTCGGCGTCGCCCTGGTTGCGACCCAGCTCCTCCATCAGCAGGCCGCGCCGCACCGCCGCGTACATCACCGGCTTGCAGTTGGCGCCCTTGGCCGAGGACACCAGCAGCAGCGCCAGCCAGCGCTTCAGGCGCTGGTGGCCCAGCATCATCAGGGCATGGCCGAAGGAGTTGATCTCCACCGACAGCCCGAAGGCCGGCGAGTTCAGGTAGCGCATGAGGCGGAAGGCCAGCGTGGGGTCGCGGCGCAGCACTGCTTCCAGGCGCGCCACCGGCTCTTCGCGCTCGACGCCGTTGATGAGCTCCATCACGGTGTTGATGTCGCTGGGCACGCTGGCGCGGCTGCTGGTCAGGGCCTGCGCTTCGTCCCAGGGCCAGCCCAGCACGGCCACGGCACCGCGCTGGAAGGCGGCGTCGACCTCGGCATTGCCCTGGGCGCCGGCCTGCACCGTGGTGACCTTGCGCAGGCCGGGCGGCACCGGCGGCGCGGCCCGGCGTTCGCTGCCGGCCTCGACGATGGCGTGACCGAACAGGCCCAGCAGCTCCGGCGGCAGCGGCGCCAGCGGCTGGCCCTTGAGCACCAGCACCGTGCCGGCCTCGTGCAGCTGCGCGAGCCGGGCCGAGAACTCGCGGTCGGCGGCCATGAAGGCCGGCACTTCGAGCATCAGGTGCGGCCCCGGCGCGGCCTGCGCCACGGCGCGCAGCATCGCCTCGCCGGCCAGGTTCAGGCACAAGGGCGCGTCCTTGGCGGCGGCGCCTGCCGGCACCGGGTCCAGCGGATGCGGGCGCAGGCGCAGCGGCTGGCCGTCGGCCTCCGGCGGCCAGACCTCGGCCAGGGCGCGCAGCAGCGCCGCGGCATCGGGGGTGCCGTCGGCCTGTTCGGGGAACACCGTCAGGCGCGTCGCCACGACATTGCGCTGGCGGTCGATGACGGGGCTGTAGCCCAGGGCCACCTGGCCCAGCACGGGATGCTCTTGCATGGCGCGGAACGCTCAGTCGCCGATCACTTGAGGTACTGGAACAGCGACATCTGCTGCACGAGTGAATAGGTCTTCAGCGCCGCATCGTAGCCGGTCTGCTTGTTCTGGAAGTCCGAGATCGCCGCCGTCATGTCCAGGTCCTGGGCGTTGGACTGCGTCGTCTGCGCCGCCAGCTTGGCCTGGCTGAGCTGGCTGCCGACCGTGGTGGCATTGTTCAGCGCCTGGCCCGCCGCCGAGCGCGCGCTGGACAGCGTGTTCGACACCGCGTCGATGCTCGCCAGCCCCTGCGACACCGTGGTGGCGATGGCGCTGCTGCTCTGGTTGGGGGTGTTCAGCGATGCGATGGTCTGGTCCAGGGCCGCGAAGACCGAGATCGTGGTGCCCGGCGCGGCCGGGTTGGCGGTCTGCATCCAGGCCGCGTTGCCGTCCACCGTCAGCGGCATGGCCTGGCTGCTGACGGCCTGCTGCTGGCCCGCCGTGCCGACGTAGCTGACGCTGGACACGGCGCCGGTGGCGGCATTGACGCTGAGCTGGCCGTCGACGAAGGGCGGGCTGTCGCTGCCCTGGCCGCCGAAGAGGTAGCGGCCGTTGCCGTCGGTCTGGTTGGCCTGGGCCAGCAGGTCCGAGCGCAGGCCCTGCAGCTGCTGGGCGAGGCTGGCGCGATCGCTGTCGGTGTAGCTGCCGTTGCCGGCCTGCACGACGAGGGCGCGCGCCTGCTGCAGCAGCGTGCTGGCGTTGCCCAGCGCGCTCTCGCTGAGCTGCATGTCGGACTGGCTGGCGTTGAGCGCCGTGGTCTGGGCATCGACGCGCGACTGCGCCGCCAGCGAGCGCACCACCTGCGCCGCGGCCACCGGGTCGTCGCCCGGCTGCGACACGCGCAGGCCGCTCGTCATCTGCGACTGCACCGTGGCCAGGTCCTGCTGGCGCTTCTGCAGGTTGGAGACCGAGGTCTGGAAGGCGTTGTAGGACGAGATGCGCATGGCGAAACCTTTCGGTGCGGGGCGGTGGGCCGCGATCAGGCGGCGCTGGCGGTCTGCAGCAGGGTGTCGAAGACGGCCTGCGCGACCTGCAGGATCTTGGCCGCCGCCTGGTAGCTCTGCTGGTACTGGATCAGGTTGGCGGCTTCCTCGTCGAGGTTCACGCCGGCCTGCGAACTGCGCGCCTGCTCGGCCTGCGTCGACGCCGCGGTGGAGATGTCCGACGCCGACTGCGCGTTCTGCACCGCGACGCCGACGCTGGAGACGGCGTTGGCCCAGGCGTTGGTGGCCGTCTGCCCTGCCGCCAGCGCGACGTTCTGCAGGTTCAGCATCGAGGTCGCGTTGCCGTTGTTGGTGGCCACCGCGGACGCCGGCGTGGCCGCAAGGTTGATGACGTCGCCGTTGGCGGGCGCGCCGCTGAGCTGCAGCGTGTAGCCGTTCTGGCTTTGCAGCGGCTGGCCCGGGTTCCAGTTCACCGCCGCGCCGCCGAGGGACGAGCTGACGCTGTAGTTGTAGCTGACGCCGTTGGCCACCACCGGCGGGCTCAGCAGGCTGAAGGTCAGGGCCTCGGCGGCGGGCGCGGCGGGGGCCGCGGCGGGGCCGGACGGAAAGGGCGCCAGCGCCGCCGACGACAGCAGGCTGGTGACGGCCAGCGTGCTGCCGCCCTGGGCCGCCACGGTGGCCACCACGGGCGCGGCGGCGGCGATGTCCAGCGGGTTGCTCGACAGCGCCGACAGCCCGTCGGCGGCGCCGGCCACCGGCTGCAGCAGGTAGCGGTCGCCGGGCTGGGCGTTGCTGATGTTGATCTGCATGCCGTCGACGACGTCGCCGCTGTTGACGGTGCTGACGGTGCCGTCGGACAGGCGCGTCAGCGTCCAGCTCCCCGGGCTGGTGGTGCTGGCGGCCAGGCTGTAGCTGCTGGCCTGCACCGCCGAGGGGTCGGTGATGCTGAGGGTGACCTGGCCCAGCGCCAGCCCCGTCGCCGGGTCCTTGGCGTTGCCGGCGTTGGGCACGGCCACCGGCGCCGGCAGGCCGAACAGCGCCGGCCCGGCGACCGTGCCCAGCGGCGGCTGCAGGCTCACGCCCTTCTGCTGCGCCAGGTTGATGGCGCCGGCCACCGCGGTGGCCAGCTGGCCCACCAGGTTGCGGCCGTTGACGAGGTCGGTGTTCTGGAACTTCAGCAGCCCGGCGATGGTGCCGCCGCCCAGGCTGGACGAGTCCAGCGCGCGCGTCGTCGCGCCGTCCTGCACCGCCAGGGCGACGCGGCTGGGATCGCTGCTGTCCGGGGTCGTCAGCAGCTGCGTCGACTGGCTGCCCAGCACCAGCGTCTGGCCGCCGGCGACGAACAGCGAGGTGGTGCCGTCGGGCATGTCCAGCCGGCTCACCTGGATGGCCCCGGAGACGTTGGAGATGAGGGTGTCGCGCTGGTCCATCAGGTCGTTGGGGGTCTGCCCCTGCGCCAGCGCGGCGGCGATCTTGCCGTTCAGCGTGGCGATGCCCTGGGTCCAGCCGTTGACCTCGGCCGCCGTGCTGGCCACCTGCGACGACACGCCGGCCTGGGCGCTGTCGAAGGCGGCGCCGGCCGAATTGAAGTTCGCGGCCAGCGACGACGCCGTGCCCAGCAGGGCCTGCCGTGCCGAGAGGTCGCCCGGGTTGTTGGCCACCGCGGACAGGGCGCTGAAGAGCTGGTTGACCGAGTCGCCGAGGCCGCCGGTGCCGATCTGGAAGGCCTGCTGCATGTTGTTCAGCTGGCCCAGGCGCGCGCTGTCCATCGCGGCCAGCGATGCCGCCGCCGTGGCGGCGCTGGTCAGGAAGCTGTCGTGGGCGCGCGTGACCGTGGCGACGTCGACGCCCGCACCCATGAAGCCGGCGCCGGTGAACTGGCCCGGCGACGTCACCAGCTGCACCTGCTGGCGCGAATAGCCGGCGACGTTGGCGTTGGCGATGTTGTTGCCGGTGGTCTGCAGCGCCGCGTAGTTGGCCGCCATGGCCTTGACGCCGATCGCCATCAGCGAGGATGCGCTCATGTCCTGCTTTCCTCGGCGTTCAGCCGACCGAACGCTGCAGGCGCAGCGTGGTGTTGATGACGCGCGTCAGCTTGTCGGCGTAGGCCGGGTCGGTGGCGTACCCCGCTTTCTGCAGGCCCTGCGCGAAGCCCGCCGCGCCGCCGCTGCCGGCCTGCGCCAGCGCGCCCTGGTAGCGCGGGCTCTGGCTGAGCAGCCTGGCGTAGTCGGCGAAGGACTCGGCGTCGCTGCCGTAGGCGCGGAATCGCGCCACCACCTTCTGCGCCTGGCCGGCCGTGACCTCGGTGGTGACGATGTCGGTGGTCGGGCCCTTCCAGCCCGCGTCGGCCTTGATGCCGAAGAGGTTGTGCGATGAGCTGCCGTCGGCGTTGAGGATTTCCTTGCGGCCCCAGCCCGTCTCCAGCGCCGCCTGCGAGAGCATGAAGCTGGCCGGCACGCCGGTGGCGGCCTCGGCGCTGGCGGCGGCGGCGGCATGCTGCTGCAGGAAGCCGGCGGCGCCGACCTGCGGGATCGCCGTCGGCACGGGGCGGGCGGCCAGCGGCGCCGGCGTGTTGTTGGCCGAGCCGGTGGCCGGTATCGGGCCCGGGCTCAGCCCCATCTGGCGCTCGAGCTGCTTGGCGATGGCGTCGCCCAGGCCGCCGGGCAGGCCGCTCATCTGGGTTGCGAACTGGGCGTCGAGCATCTCGGTGCCCATGGTGCTGCCGGCCTCGCCGGACTCGTCGCTGGCCAGCGTGCTGGCGCGCATGCTCTTCATCAGCTGCGCCATGAACAGCGACTCCAGCTGCTTGGCGGCCTCGCGCACCGCCGCCTTCGGGTTGGCGGCGGCGCGGGCCTTCAGCGCGTCCAGCGAACGCGTGTCGGTGGCCAGGCCCTGGGTCGGGAGCGCGGAGGCGGCGGGAACCATGGCCGGGCCTAGATGACCTCGATCTCGGCGTGCAGGGCCCCGGCGCGCTTCATCGCCTGCAGGATGACCAGCAGGTCGGCCGGCGTGGCGCCCATGGCGTTGAGCGCCTTCACGACGTCGCCCAGCTTGGCGCCGGCCGGCATGTTGACGAGGGCGCCGCCGCTCTGGGTGACCGAGATGTCCGACTTCTGTGCCTGCACCGTCTGCCCCTGGCCGAGGGCGTTGGGCTGGCTGATGACGGGGGTGGTGGTGATGGTCACCGACAGGTTGCCGTGCGCCACCGCGCAGGCGCTGAGCGTGACGGCATCGTTCATCACCACCGAGCCGGTGCGGGCGTTGAGGACGATGCGCGCGGCCGGGCGTTCCAGCTCCAGCGGCAGGTTCTCGATGTCGGCGAGGAAGCCGACGCGGTCGCCGCCGGCCAGCGGCACCTTCACGCGCACGGTGCGGCCGTCCAACGCCGTGGCGGTGCCTTCGCCCTTGGCGGCGTTGATGGCGCCGGCAACGGCACGCGCGGTGGCGTAGTCGCTGGCGTTCAGGCCCAGCTGCAGCGTGTCGCCGTCGGCCAGCGGCGTGGCCACGGCGCGTTCGACGCTGGCACCTTCGGGGATGCGGCCGGCCGAGAGGTGGTTGATCTGCACCTTCGAGCCCCCGGCCGCGGCGCCGGCGCCGCCGACCACCAGGTTGCCCTGGGCAAGGGCGTAGACCTGGCCGTCGGCGCCCTTCAACGGCGTGGCGATGAGGGTGCCGCCGCGCAGGCTCTTGGCATTGCCGGCCGAGGACACTTCGACGTCGATGGCCTGCCCCGGCTGCGCGAACGGCGGCAGCACCGCGGTCACCATCACCGCGGCGACGTTGCGCGGCTGCAGGCTGGTGCCCGGCGGCACGCTGATGCCGAACTGCAGCAGCATGCTGTTCAGGGCCTGCGTGGTGTAGGGCGTCTGCGTCGTCTGGTCGCCGGTGCCGTCGAGGCCGACGACGAGGCCGTAGCCGACCAGCTGGTTGCTGCGCACGCCCTGCACGCCGGCGACTTCCTTGATGCGTACCGTGGAAGCCGCCGCGGCCGGCCACCACAAGGCGCTGCCGGCCGCCACGAAGGCAGCGAACACGACCCAGCGCAGCAGCCGTTCAGATGCGCTGCGCATCACATCGGCAGCACGTTGAGGAAGACCCGGCTCAGCCAGCCGACGGCCTGCGCCTCGCCCTGCTGGCCGCGGCTGCGCTGCTCCAGCCGCACGTTGGCGATCTGGCCGCTGGGCACCGTGTTGCCGGGCTGGATGTTGCGCGGGTCGACCTGGCCCGAGAAGCGCAGCACGTCGACGTTCTCGTTGACGCCGATCTGCTTCTCGCCCGTGATCACCATCACGCCGTTGGGCAGCACCTGGCGCACGATGACGGTGATGGTGCCGGTGAAGGCGTTGCTGTTGACGGTGGCGCCGTTGCCGCTGAAGGTATTGTTCGAGGTGCCGGCCACCGAGGCCCGGCCCAGCGCGCTGGGCAGCAACCCGGGCAGCGCCGTCACCGAGCCGCCGACGGTGCCGGTCTTGGCGATCGAGCTCGTGCTGGTGGCGCTGGCGCTGACGTTCTCGACGATCTGCACCGTCAGCGTGTCGCCGACGAGGCGGGCGCGGTAGTCCTCGAACATCGGCCGGTAGCTGGCGGACTGGAAGATGGAGCCGTTGGCCGGCGCGCCCGCGGGAATGCCGATGGGCGCCGGCGCCGTGGGCGTGGTGTCGGCGACCTCGACGCGCGGGAAGATGGTGCTGCAGCCGCCCAGCCCGGCCGTGGCGGCCGCCAGCGCAGCCAGCACCGCCATGCCCGCCAGGCCCGACCGCGGGCCGCGCCTCACAGCTGCCCCAGACGCTGCAGCATCTGGTCCGAGGTCTGGATGGCCTTGGAGTTCAGCTCGTAGGCGCGCTGGGTGGCGATCATGCTGACCAGCTCCTGCACGACGTTGACGTTGCTGCCCTCGACATAGGTCTGCATCACCGTGCCGTGGCCGCTGGCACCGGGGGCGGCGGCGTTGGGCGTGCCCGAGGCGGCGGTCTCGGCGTAGAGGTTGCCGCCCTTGGAATTCAGGCCGGCCGGGTTGATGAAGCTGGCGAGCTGGAGCTGGCCCAGCTTCTGCGGCGTCGCCGAGGTGCTGACGGTGGCCGTGATGGTGCCGTCGTTGGCGATCGAGACGTTGCTCGCGCCCGCCGGGATCGTGATGCCGGGCTGCACGGTGTAGCCGGCGTTGGTGACGAGCTGGCCGTTGGCGTCGGTCTGGAAGCTGCCGTCGCGGGTGTAGGCGGTGCTGCCGTCGGGCATCTGGATCTGGAAGAAGCCGCTGCCGTTGATGGCCAGGTCCAGGTTGTTGCCGGTCTGCTGCAGCGCACCCTGGGTGAAGTTGCGCGTGCTCGCAGCGGCGCGCACGCCCAGGCCCACCTGCAGGCCGGTGGGCAGCTGCGTCTGGTCGGAACTGGCGGCACCGGCGGCACGCAGGTTCTGGTACATCAGATCCTCGAACACCACGCCGCCACGCTTGTAGCCGTTGGTGCCGACGTTGGCGAGGTTGTTGGAGATGGCGTCCAGCGCGGTCTGCTGGCCTTCCATGCCGGTCTTGGCGATCCAGAGCGAGCGAAGCATGAGGGGTGCGTCCTTGAGTGCGTCGGCCTATGGTGCCGCCGACTGAAGCTTCGCAAGGGCCGGAAATGAGGGCCGCCGGGGGCCTTTCTCTGCGCCGCCGCGGTCGCCGCGCGCAGCGGCCGTCGCTACTGCGAACCCAGCAGCTTGGCCGCGCCCTGGTCGCGCTGCTCGGCGCCCTGCAGCATCTTCATCTGCTGCTCGAACTGGCGCGCGGCGGCGATCATCGCCACCATGGTCTCGACCGGGCTGACGTTGGAGCCCTCGAGCGCGCCGCCCTGTACGCGGGCGGTGGTGTCGCTGGGCAGGTCGCTGCCGTCGGCGGCGCGGAACAGGCCGTCGGTGCCGCGCGTCAGCGGCGCCTCCGGCGTCACCAGCTTCAGCCGCCCGGCCTTCTGCGGCGCGGCGCTGCCCACCTGGGTCGTGAGGGTGCCGTCGGCAGCGATCTCCACGCTGGCGTCGGCCGGGATGGTGATGGGGCCGCCGTCGCCCTGCACCGGCAGGCCCGACACCGTGACGAGCTGGCCGTCGGGGCCCACCTGCAGCGAGCCGGCGCGGGTGTAGGCCTCGGTCCCGTCCAGCGCCTGCACGGCCAGCCAGGCGTTGCCCTGCATCGCCACGTCCAGCGGACGCTCGGTGCTCTGCACCGGCCCGGGCGCGGCGTCGTAGCCGACGGTCGATTCCAGCGCGTAGACCCGCGTGCTCGCGCCGCTGCCCAGCACCGGCACGGCGCGAAAGGCCTGCAGCTCGGCACGGAAGCCGTTGGTCGAGACGTTGGCCAGGTTGTTGGCCAGCGCGTCCTGGCGCTGCATCGTCGCCTTGGCGCCCGACATCGACAGGTAGATGAGGCGGTCCACGCGGGCGGCTCAGTTCAGCGCAGACTGACCAAGGTCTGCAGCACCTGGTCCTGCGTCTTGATCGTCTGCGCATTGGCCTGGTAGACGCGCTGCGCGGTGATCATGTTGACGAGTTCGCTGGTGAGGTCGACGTTGGACTCCTCCAGCGCGCCCGACTGCAGCAGGCCCAGGCTGCCGGTGCCCGGCGTGCCCGGGGGCAGCGCCGCGCCCGAGGCCTGGGTGGCGGCCCAG
The DNA here is from genome assembly GCA_903914615.1 of uncultured beta proteobacterium. GTDB lineage: Bacteria > Pseudomonadota > Gammaproteobacteria > Burkholderiales > Burkholderiaceae_C > Rubrivivax. The sequence continues at coordinate 13,620 of CAIWPS010000647.1, forward strand.
TCGTTGTTGCCCACGGGCTGCAGCCCCTGCGGGTTGCGGAAGTTGCTCAGCAGCACCTGGCCGCAGGACAGCTGCTTGCCGTTGCTGTAGTTGGCCTGGATGGTGCCGTCGCTGCCGATGGAGACGCTGGACAGCGCGCCCGACGCATTGCCGTCGGGCACGGCGCTGGTGACGGCGAAGGCCGAGGCGAATTCCGTCGCCTTGCTCAGGTCGGCCGTCAGGGTGATGGGCAGGAAGGCCGAGCTCGGCGAGGTGATCGTCACCGGCAGCGCGCTGGCCGAGCCGACCGACGAGGTCGGCGGCGGCGAGGGGTTGGTCGCCGTCGGCGGCGGAAAGGTCAGCGTCGTCAGCAGCGTCGGCGTGCTGGTGCCGGTGGTCGCGTCCAGGCCGTTGGCGGTGGCGTAGACGTTCCAGGTGTCGCCGGTGGTGGTGTTGGTGCTGGCCTTCTGGAAGTAGTAGGTCAGCGCCACCGCGTTGCCCTTGGCGTCGTAGACCGTCGTCGAGGTGGCGTTGGTGTAGGTCGTGGGGTCGGCGTAGTCGATCGCCGCGCCCGAGGCCGGCGGCGTCGGCACGGTGCTGCGCGAGTCCAGGTTCATTTCCAGCGCCAGCGTCGTCGTGGCCTGGGCCGGGATGCCGCCCGTGGGCAGCTGCAGCGCCACCACCTTGCCCTGCTGGATGACGCCCGAGCTGTCGGCGGCATAGCCCATCAGCTGCTGCTGCGTGTTGTTGACGATGTAGCCGTTGGCGTCGACCTTGAACTGGCCGTTGCGGCTGTACTGCGGCGGGCTGTCGCCGTTGCTGACCTGGAAGAAGCCGCCGCCGTTGATGGCCAGGTCCATCGGGTTGCTGGTGGTCGTGATGCTGCCCTGGCTGAACTGCTGCGCCACCGTGCTCACCGACACGCCGATGCCGATGTTGCTGGTGCCGGTGCCGTTGAGCGCGGCCGCGTAGACGTCGGAGAACTCGGCGCGCGCCGTCTTGGCGCCGTAGGTGCTGGCGTTGGCGATGTTGTTGCCGATGACCTCGAGGCTCTGGCTGGAGGCGTTGAGACCGGAAAGACCTTGCTGGAAGCTCATGGGGGTGTCCTGGTGGGTGTCAGTCGAAGGCCACGACCTGGCTGAAGGGCACGCTGCCCGAATGCACGGTCTGCAGCACGAGGCCGCTGGCGCCGGTGGTGACGGAGCTCACGGTGTCCTGCATCAGCGGCGTCGCGGTGACGGTGCTGCTGCCCGAAGTGGCGGTGACCTTGAAGGTGTAGGCGGCGCCGTCGGGCACGCCGGTGGCGGTCCAGTTGAAGCTCTGGTTGCCGGCCGCCTGGGCGCCGAGGTCGAGGTTGCCGACGACGGCGCCGGTGGGGTCCATCACCTGCACCTGGACGTCGGTGGCGGCGCTGGGCAGGCTGAAGCCGCCGACGCCGGTGCCGCCGGCGATGGCGAGCTGGTTGCCGTCGACGGTGATGCCGTGGCCCACCAGCGAGGCGCCCTGCAGCGCCTGCATCTGCATGAACTGGGCGTTCAGGCCGGTGACCGTGGTGTTGAGCTGCTGGATGCCGTTGACGGTGTTGATCTGCGCGATCTGGCTCGTGATCTGCGCGTTGTCCATCGGGTTCAGCGGGTCCTGGTTCTGCATCTGCGTGACGAGCAGCTTCAGGAAGGCGTCGGCGCTGCCGGCGGCGGTGCTGCCGGCGCTCAGGCTGTTGGTGCTCTGGCCGGTCAGCGGGTCGACCGTGGCGGTGGCGGAACTGATGCTCATGGGGGTGCCCGGTGGGGGGTTCAGGAGCCGACCTGCAGCGTCTTCAGCAGCAGGCTGCGGGCGGTGTTCATGACTTCGATGTTGTTCTGGTAGGACCGCGAGGCCGAGATCATGTTGACCATCTCCTCGACCGGATTGACGTTGCTGTAGGTGACGTAGCCGTCGGCATCGGCGCTCGGGCTCTTGGGGTCGAGCACGCGGCGGCCGGGGGTGTCGTCTTCCTGGATGGCCGACACGCGCACGCCGGCGCTGGCCCCGGCGTCGCCCGCCGTGCCCACGAGCGCGGTCTGGAACACGACCTGGCGCGCCTTGTAGGCCTTGCCGTCGGGGCCGGCCACGGCGTCGACGTTGGCCAGGTTGGAGGCGACGACGTTCAGGCGCTGGCTCTGTGCGCTGACGGCGCTGCCGGCGACGTCGAAGATGTTCAGCATGCTCATGGCGACTCAGGGCCTCACGACTGGTGGAAGCTCTTCATCGCGTCCATCGTGGTCTTCACGTTGGCGTTGATGAAGCGCAGGGTGGACTCGTACTTCACCGAGTTGTCGACGAAGGCGGCGCGTTCGCGGTCCATGTCGACGGTGTTGCTGTCCAGGTTGGTCTGGCTGGGCACGGCATAGCGCATGGCCACGGCCGTGCTGCCGCTCGCGTTGCCTCCCATCACGTCCTGGGCGATGCCGCTGCCGACGCCGCCGCTGCCCGTGGCCTGGCGCAAGGCGCTGGCGAAGTCGAAGTCGCGCGCCTGGTAGCCCGGGGTGTCGGCATTGGCGATGTTGCTGGCGATCACCCGCGCCTTCTCGGCGCGCAGCATCAGCGCCTGGGTGTGGAAGTCCAGCGACTCGTTCAGTCCGGGGATCATGCGGCGCTCCTTGGTGCCCTGGAGGCGCCGGCCATGCCGGCCGGGTTCTTGGGGCACGGTGGGAATTCTGGGCAGCGGGGCCGCCGACATGAGCCCGAACAAAGGGCACAAGGGCGGCCATTTCGGGCCTTCGGCGGCCACGGCGGTGGCTAGAGTGGCGGCGTGAACATCCCCCACCCTGGCCCGCTTGCGCCCCCCCTGCCCGCGCGCCGCCGGCGCCACCGGCCGGGCCGTCTGGCGACCACCGCCGCGCTGCTCCTGGCCGCACTGCCGGCGGCAGCGCAGGTGCCGCCCGAGGTCATCGCCCGCGCGCTGAGCCTGGCCGGCGAAGCGGCGGCGGCGCTGGCGCCCAAGGACGCCCGCGTGGCCACCGTGCCGGGCGCGCTCGACCCGCGGCTGACGCTGGCGCCCTGCGGTCGCGTCGAGCCCTACCTGATCTCCGGCGCGCCGGTCTGGGGCGCCTCGCGCGTGGGGCTGCGCTGCACCGACGGCCATGCGCGCTGGAATGTCTCGCTGCCGGTCACGGTGCAGGTGTGGGCCCCTGCGGTGGTGGCCATGAGCGCCTTGCCGGCGGGTGCGCGCCTGGCCGAAAGCCAGCTCGGGCGCGCCGAGGTCGACTGGGCCGCGGCCGCATCGCCCGCCTTCGACGCGCCGCAGCCCCTGGTCGGGCGCGGCCTGTCGCGGCCGGTGGCCGCAGGCCAGGCCCTGCGCACCAGCGACCTGCAGGCCAGGCAGTGGTTCGCCCCCGGCGACAGCGTGCGCGTCGTCGCCGCGGGCGCCGGCTACACCGTCACCGGCGAGGGCGAGGCGCTGGGCCCGGGTTTCGAAGGCCAGCCCGCCCGCGTGCGCACCGAAAGCGGCCGCGTGCTGGTGGGCAGGCCGGTCGGCGACCACTGCATCGAGGTCAGCCTGTGAACGCCCCCAGTCCGGCCGAGCCGGCCGCCCCCCCTGAACCGGGGGGACATACAAAAAAAGAGGTGCTGCGGCTAAAGTCCGTCGCGTGCCCGTCCGATAGAGCGTCTATGTCGCTTGGGCCGCACCCCTGCCGTGCCCCTGACTGGAGTTCACCATGAAGATCGGTCCCCAGAACAACCAGCCCGTGCCTCCGGCCGCGGGCGAACGCAAGACGACGCCGGCCCCCGCCGCCGTGCCGCCGGCCGCTGCGGGCGCCGAGCCGAGCACGCAGGTGGCACTGTCGCCGGCGGCCGCCACGCTCTCGGGCGCCAGCACCGACGCCACCTTCGACACCGCCAAGGTCGATCGCATCGCCCAGGCCATCCGCGACGGCCAGTTCCAGGTCCACCCCGAGGCGATCGCCGACAAGCTCATCGCCAACGCGTCCGAACTGCTCGGTCGCAAGACCAGCTGAGCGGCCGACCCAGGATGAAGCTGCCCTCACGCTCACTTCGTTTGCTGCCCTCCGAGGGGGCGCGCCCGTGCCCTCGGGCCACCGGGCGCCACTGACATGATGAGCACGCAAGGCGAGCAAGGCGCGGTCCGGCTGGCCGCTGAACTCGAGCGGCCGCTGCTGGCGGTGGAGAGCCAGCTCGCGGCCCTCGCGCGCTCGATCCACGGCAACGACCTGGCGGCGCTGGACAGCGCCGCCAACGGACTGCACGCCGCGCTGGCGGCGGCCGTCGACCATTTCGGCCATGCCGCCCGCCACGGCGGCGTGCCGGCCCCGCTGCGCCACCGCCTGGCCCTGGCCGGCGGACAGGTTGCGGCGCAGCGCGAGGCCCTGGCCCGCGCCACCGCCAATCTCGACCGCGCCATCGACGTGCTGCTGCAAAGGCAGCCCGGCCCGGCCTTGTATTCGGCCGCCGGCGCCACCGACCGCGCCGCCGGCCACGCCGGCAGCCTGCTGGCCTGAGCGCAGGTCGCCGGCGTACCCGGGCGCCGGCCGATGCCGGCCGTCGCGGGGCATGTCGCTAGAATCCGCAGCCTGAAGCCCCGGGCAGGGCCGTCCCGAAGACCACCCTGCCGCTTGCGCCGCGGGCCAGCCTCACGGCGCCGACCGGACTGCCCGGACCGCATCGCCGACCGGCCAGCGCCTGCCACCGTCGTCGACCGCGGGCGAAGACCACGCGACCCATGCCCTTGCCGCACCACAAGCCTCGATGCCCGCGATGATCGATCGCCTGAACGCCCGTGGCGTGCAGCGCGTGTCGCCGCGCGCCACGACGCGGGCCTGGCTGGGCTGGGGGCTGCTGGCGCTGGTGCTGGCGACCTGGTTCCTGAGCCTGGACGCGCGCCACCTGCTGCGCTCCGACGAAGGCCGCTACGCCGAGATCGCGCGCGAGATGGTGGCCACCCAGGACTGGGTGACGGTGCGCTACCAGGGCCTGAAGTACTTCGAGAAGCCGCCGCTGCAGCTGTGGGCGACGGCGCTGGCCTTCGAGGCCTTCGGTGTCGGAGAGTGGCAGGCGCGGCTGTGGGTGGCGCTGTGCGGAGCCGCCGGCATCGCGCTCACGGCGCTGGCGGCGCAGCGCTGGTACGGCCGCCGCGCCGGCCTGCTGGCCGCGCTGGCGCTGCTGGCGGCGCCGACCTGGAACATCGGCAGCCACTTCAATTCGCTGGACATGGGTGTCTCGGGCGCCTTGGCCGCGGTGCTGGCGGCACTGCTGATCGCGCAGCATCCGCAGACGGCGCCAGCGGCGCGGCGGCGCTGGATGTGGGCCGCCTGGGCCGCGATGGCGGCCGCGGTGCTGACCAAGGGGCTGATCGGCATCGTCCTGCCCGGCCTGGCGCTGGTGGGCTACACCCTGGCCGCGCGCGACTGGGCGCTGTGGCGGCGCCTGCACATCGTCAGCGGCACGCTGCTGCTGCTGGCCCTCACCGTGCCGTGGTTCGTGGTGGTGTCGCTGCGCAACCCGGAGTTCGCGCAGTTCTTCTTCATCCACGAACACTGGCAGCGCTACACGTCCAGCGTCCACCAGCGCGGCGCGCCGGCTTGGTACTTCGTGCCGCAGCTGCTGGCCGGCTTCGCGCCCTGGCTGGGACTGCTGCCCCGGATGGCGGCGGCGCTGAGCGAAGAGCCCGGCGCGGGCTTCCGGCCCCTGTGGTTCTGCGCCGCCTGGGCGGCTTCGATCTTCGTCTTCTTCAGCCTCTCGGGGTCCAAGCTGCCGGGCTACATCCTGCCGATGTTTCCTGCGCTGGCGCTGCTGGCCGCGGTGGCGCTGGCGGGCATGGACCGCCGCGGCTTCGGCCGCCAGATCGCCGGCCTGGCCGTGGTGGCCGCGCTGGCCCTGCTGGCGAGCCCGCTGATCGGCCGCATCGGCGCCGACGAGGCCCAGGCGGCGCTGCTGCGCAGCTACGGCGCCTGGGTTGCGGCGGCCTGCGCCGTGGCACTGGCCGGCGCGCTGCTGGCCGCCTGGCTGAACCGCCGCGGCGCGCTGCTGCCGGCCATCGCCGGCTACGCGCTGGCGGTCTTCGGCGCCACCACGGTCGGCCTCGTCGGCCACGAGACGCTGGGCCGCCCGGCCTCGGGCGCCGACCTGGTGCCGGCGATGAACGCGCTGCTGACACCTTCGATGCCGATCTACTCGGTGCGCCTGCTCGACCACACCCTGCCCTTCTACCTGCGGCGGACGATGGTGATGGTCGAAGAGCCCGACGAACTGGCCTTCGGCGTCCAGCAGGAGCCGCAGAAGTGGCTGCCGACGCTGGCCGCCTTCACGCAGGCCTGGACCTCGGGTACCCCGGCGCTGGCCGTGATGTCGAGCACCACCCACGCCGAGCTGCAGGCCCGCGGCCTGGCGATGGTGCCGGTGGCGCAGGACGCGCGGCGCGTCGTCGTCGCCAACTTCGGCGGGCCGGCGCGATGACGCTCGGCACCTTCGCCCTCATCCTCACCGGCGTGCTGCTCAATGCCGGCGCGCAGCTGCTGCTGAAGGCCGGCGTGCAGCCGCTGGGCGAGCTCAGCATCGGCTGGGCGACGCTGCTGCCGACACTGCTCCGCGTGCTGGGGCAATGGCCCATCATCGCCGGCCTGGCCTGCTACGTCGTCAGCGTCGGGGTGTGGATCGTCGGCCTGTCGCGCGTCGAGGTCTCGCTGGCCTACCCGATGCTGTCGCTGGGCTATGTCGTCAACGCGCTGGCCGCCTGGTGGCTGTTTGGCGAGGCGCTGGGCCCCATGCGCTGGGCCGGCATGATGCTGATCCTGGCCGGCGTGCTGGTCATGTCGCGCACCTGAAGAAGTCCCCACCGATGTCCGCACCCGCCCCCGATTTCCTGCCCTTCACGCGTCCCCACATCGACGCCGAGACCATCGCCGAGGTCGGCCGCGTGCTGGCCTCGGGCTGGATCACCTCCGGCCCCAAGGTGCAGGCCTTCGAGGCGCGGCTGTCGCAGCTCTTCGGCGGCCGGCCGGTGCGCGCCTTCTCCAACGGCACGGCGACGATGGAGGTGGCGCTGCGCATCGCCGGCATCGGCCCCGGCGACGAGGTCATCACCACCGCCATCACCTGGGTCGCCACCGCCAACGTCATCCAGGCCGTGGGGGCGCGCGCGGTGCTGGTCGACGTCGACCCGCGCAGCCGCAACATCAGCCTCGACGCCGTCGAGGCCGCGATCACGCCGCGCACGAAGGCGGTGATGCCGGTCTACCTCTCGGGTCTGCCGGTGGACATGGACCGGCTGTTCGCCATCGCCGCGAAGCACGGCCTGCGCGTCATCGAGGACGCCGCGCAGGCCATCGACTCGCGCTGGAACGGCCAGCGCATCGGCAGCTTCGGCGACCTGTGCAGCTTCAGCTTCCAGGCCAACAAGAACATCACCTGCGCCGAGGGCGGCTGCCTGGTGCTGAACTCGTCGGCCGAGGCCGAGCGGGCCGAACGCCTGCGCCTGCAGGGCGTGGTGCGCACGGGGCACGACGGCATGGAGGTGGCCGAGCCCGGCGGCAAGTTCAACCTCACCGACATCAACGCCGCCATCGGCCTCGGGCAGCTGCCGCATCTGGACGCGATCACGTCGCGCCGGCGCGCCTTGGCCGACCTGTACTTCGAGGCCGCGGCGCGCCATGACCTGGACGCGCTCGGCATCGAGCTGCCGCTGCCCACGGCCACCACGGGCGCCATCACCAACTGGCACATGTTCCAGGTGCTGCTGCCCGCCGGACGCCTGGCCGGCGGTCGCGCCGCCGTCATGCAGGCGCTGCGCGAACGCGGCATCGGCAGCGGCGTGCACTACCCGGCGCTGCACCTGTTCAGCTACTACCGGTCGCTGGGCTGGCGCGAGGGCATGCTGCCGCATTCCGAACGCATCGGCCGCGGCATCCTCACGCTGCCGCTGTTCCCGGCGATGGCCGACGGCGACCCCGAGCGCGTCTGCGCCGCGCTTGCCGATGCCTGCAAGGGGCTGCTGCGGTGACGGCGCCCACGGTCTCCATCGTCATCCCCGTCTACAACGAGGAAGACGTGCTGCAGGCACTGTTCGACCGCCTGTACCCGGTGCTGGACGCGCTGGGCGAGCCCTACGAGGTCATCTTCGTCAACGACGGCAGCCGCGACCGCTCGGTGCCGATGCTCTCGGCGCAGTTCAAGGCGCGGCCCGACGTCACGCGCGTGGTGCTGTTCAACGGCAACTTCGGCCAGCACATGGCCATCATGGCCGGCTTCGCGCATGTGCGCGGGCAGATGGCGATCACGCTCGACGCCGACCTGCAGAACCCGCCCGAGGAGATCCCGCGCCTGGTCGCCGAGATCCGCGCCGGCCACGACTACGTCGGCACCATCCGCCGCCAGCGCGAGGACACCGCCTTCCGCCGCATCGCCAGCAAGGCCATGAACGGGCTGCGCGAGAACATCACGCGCATCCAGATGACCGACCAAGGGTGCATGCTGCGCGCCTACGACCGCGCCCTGGTCGACACGCTCAACGCCTGCCAGGAAGTGAACACCTTCATCCCGGCGCTGGCCTACACCTTCGCGGCGCGGCCGACCGAGATCGAGGTCGGCCACGAGGAACGCTTTGCCGGCGAATCGAAGTATTCGCTCTACAAGCTCATACGCCTGAACTTCGACCTCGTCACCGGCTTCTCGATCGTGCCGCTGCAGTGGTTCTCGCTCATCGGCACGCTGCTGTCGCTGGGCGCCGGGGCGCTGTTCGTGCTGCTGCTGGTGCGGCGCTTCGTGCTCGGGGCCGAGGTCGAGGGCGTGTTCACGCTGTTCGCGCTGCAGTTCTTCCTCACCGGCATCATGCTCTTCGGCATCGGGCTGATGGGCGAGTACGTCGGCCGCATCCAGCAGGAAGTGCGGCACCGGCCGCGCTACCGCATCAGCGCCGTGCTCGAGGCGACGGCGCCGGAGACGAAGTGAGGGCCGTCGTCTTCGCCTATTCCAACGTCGGCGACCGCTGCCTGCGCGTGCTGCGGGCGCGCGGCGTCGAGGTGCCGCTGGTGGTGACGCACCGCGACCATCCGGGCGAGGTGCTGTGGTTCCAGCGCGTGGCCGACACCGCCGCCGAACTCGGCCTGCCCTGGCGCTATGGCGACGACCCGAAGTCGCCCGAGCTGGCCGCGGCGGTCGCCGCCGCGCGGCCGGAGATGATCTTCTCGTTCTACTACCGCGCCATGATCCCGGTGGACGTCCTCGCCCTGGCCCCGCGCGGCGCCTACAACATGCACGGCTCGCTGCTGCCGCAGTTACGCGGCCGCGCGCCGACCAACTGGGCGGTGCTGACCGGGGCCACCGAGACCGGCGCCACGCTGCACGAGATGGTCGCCAAGCCCGACGCCGGCGCGCTCATCGACCAGCAGGCGGTGCCCATCCTGCCCGACGACACCGGGCAGCAGGTCTTCGACAAGGTCTGCGTTGCCGCCGAGCAGGTGCTGTGGCGCAGCCTGCCCGGGCTCGTGGCGGGTACGGCGCCGCGCCTGCCCAACGACCTCGGCCGCGGCAGCTACTTCGGCGGCCGCAAGCCCGAGGACGGCCGCATCGACTGGCGCTGGCCGGCCGCACGCGTGTACGACCTGGCGCGCGCCGTCGCCCCGCCCTACCCCGGCGCCTTCACCGACATCGCCGGCCAGCGGCTGGTGCTGGCACGCACGCGGCGCCCGCTGCCGGGCCAGGCGCCGGACGTGGCCGGCCTGGCGCCCGGGCTGCACGTCGTCGACGGCCGCATCATCGGCGTGTGCGGCGACGGCCAGGCCCTGCTCATCCACGCATTGATGTCGGGCGCCGCGACGCTCGACGCCGCGGCGCTGCGTGCGCTGCTCCAAGACAACCCCATGAAGGAAAGCCCATGAAGAAGGTCCTCATCCTCGGCGTCAACGGCTTCATCGGCCACCACCTGACGCAGCGCATCCTCGAGACGACGGCCTGGGAGGTGTACGGCATGGACATGTCGGCCAGCCGCCTGGGCGATGTCATCGCCCACCCGCGCTTCAACTTCTTCGAGGGCGACATCACGATCAACAAGGAGTGGATCGAGTACCACGTCAAGAAGTGCGACGTCATCCTGCCGCTGGTCGCGATCGCCACGCCGGCCACCTACGTGCAGGAGCCGCTGCGCGTCTTCGAGCTCGACTTCGAGGCCAACCTGCCCATCGTGCGGGCCGCGGTGAAGTACGGCAAGCACCTGGTGTTCCCGTCCACCAGCGAGGTCTACGGCATGAGCGCCGATGCCGAGTTCGACCCCGAGAACTCCAACCTGGTGTACGGCCCCATCAACAAGCCGCGCTGGATCTACGCCTGCAGCAAGCAGCTGATGGACCGCGTCATCCACGCCTACGGCATGCAGGAAGGCCTGAACTACACGCTCTTCCGGCCCTTCAACTTCATCGGCTCGGGCCTGGATTCGATCTTCACCACCAAGGAAGGCAGCTCGCGGGTGGTCACCCAGTTCCTGGGCCAGATCGTGCGCGGCGAGCCCATCCAGCTGGTCGACGGCGGGGCCCAGAAGCGTGCCTTCTGCGACATCAGCGACGGCGTCTCGGCGCTGGTGAAGATCATCGACAACGCCGGCGGCGTGGCCAGCGGCCGCATCTACAACATCGGCAACCCGGCCAACCACTACTCGGTGCGCGAACTGGCCGAGATGATGCTGAAGATGGCCGCCGACTACCCCGAATACGCCGAGGGCGCGAAGCAGACGAAGATCGTCGAGACCAGCTCGGGCCAGTTCTACGGCAAGGGCTACCAGGACGTGCAGAACCGGCTGCCGAAGATCGAAGGCACCGTGAACGACCTCGGCTGGAAGCCGCTGGTCGGCATGGAAAGCTCGCTGCGCCGCATCTTCGAGTCCTACCGCCAGAAGGTGGTCGAGGCGCGCGCGCTGCTCGAGGCCGGCGGCAACTGACAGGCCGCGGCGCGTGGCCCGCATCGCGCTGAAGGTCGACGTCGACACGCTGCGCGGCACCCGTGAAGGCGTGCCGCGGCTGCTGCGCCTGCTCGACAAGCGCGGCCTGCAGGCCACCTGCCTCTTCAGCCTGGGCCCCGACCACACCGGCTGGGCGCTGAAGCGCGTGTTCCGGCCCGGCTTCCTGGGCAAGGTCTCGCGCACGTCCGTCCGCAAGCACTACGGCCTGCGCACGCTGATGTACGGTGTGCTGCTGCCGGCGCCGGACATCGGTGCAAAGGCGGCAGCCGAGATGCGCGCCGCCCGCGACGCCGGCCACGAATGCGGCATCCACACCTGGGACCATGTCGTCTGGCAGGACCAGGTGCGCGGGCGCGACGCGGCCTGGACGCGCGGCCAGATGGGCCTGGCCTGGAACCGCTACGGCGAAATCTTCGGCGCCGCCCCCGCCACCCACGGCGCGGCGGGCTGGCAGATGAACGCGGTGGCCTTCGAGCAGCTCGACGCCTGGGGCCTGCCGTACGCCAGCGACGGCCGCGGCAGCGGGCCCTACCGGCTGCAGGTCGGCGGCCGCGTGCTCACGCACGTGCAGTGGCCCACCACCCTGCCGACGCTGGACGAGCTGGTCGGCGCCGACGGCATCACCGAGGGCAACGTCGCTGCCCATCTGCTGCGGCAGACCGCGAGCGACCGCGACCAGGTCTACACGCTGCACGCCGAACTCGAAGGCGGCCTGCTGGCGCCGGCCTTCGAGGCGCTGCTCGACGGCTGGACCGCGCAAGGGCACGAACTGCTCACGCTGGGCGGGCTGCACGCCGCCACCGACACCGCCACGCTGCCCGTCCATGCGCTGCGCTGGGGCAGCCTGCCGGGCCGCAGCGGCGAGCTGATCGTCGAAGCCAACGCGGCCTGAGCCGCGGCCCGCCCCGCCGGGCCGACCTACCAGGCGCGCAGCCGCGTGCGCAGGCGCGCGATGCTCTGGCTGTGCAGCTGGCAGACACGGCTCTCGGTCACGCCCAGCACGGCAGCGATCTCCTTCAGGTTCATGTCGTGCTCGTAGTACATGCTCATCACGTACTGCTCGCGCTCGGGCAGGTTCTTGATGGCTTCGACCAGGGCCTCGCGCATGCGCTGGTCCTGCAGCCGGGCGATCGGGTTGGCGTCGTTGGCGGCGATGTGGCGGTCGAGGAAGTCGTCGTCGCCCTCGTCGCCGCTCATGTCTTCCAGGTAGATGAGCTGGGTGCCCCGCACCTTGCCCAGCAGTTCCTGGTAGTCGGTGAGCGACAGGCCCATCTCGCGCGCGATCTCGCCTTCGCTGGGCGCGCGGCCGTGGCGCTGTTCCAGCTTGTGCACGGCGGCCTCGATGCTGCGCTGGTGGCGGCGGTCGCCACGGCTCATCCAGTCGTTGCCGCGCAGCTCGTCGAGCATGGCGCCACGGATGCGCTGGGTGGCGAAGGTCTCGAACTGCACGCCCTGGGCGGCGTCGAAGCGGCTGAGCGCGTCCGACAGGCCGATCATGCCGACCTGGATGAGGTCGTCGAGTTCGACGTTGGCCGGCAGCTTGGCAATCATCTGGTGCGCGAGGCGGCGCACCAGCGGCTGGTACTGCTTGAGCAGTGCGCCGGCATCGAGTTGTCCCTTGGCGGTGTACATGGGCGGGCCTCTATCGGAAAGCGGAAACGGAACGGGTGGGGCTGGCGTGCAGTTCGGGCCAGGGCGGGCGCGGATCGGTGGCCACCGCACGCGGCGCGCTGGCGGGCTCGTCCAGCGCCAGCTGGGCGCCGAGCAGGCGCGCCAGGGCCGGGTCGGCCGGCTCGTCGGCCCCTGCGGCGGGGTCGATGAGCGCCCAGTCCCGCAGCATGGCGCCGAGGAAGCCCTCGGCGCAGCCGCCCAGGCTGGCAGCGATGCTGGCGGCGCGGGGCGAACGCGGCGCCGCCACCAGCAGCAGGTCGTAGGTCATGAGGCCGCAGCGCCGCACCAGCAGCTTGGCGCTGGCGTAGGCGTGCTTGATGCTCTCGGGGTGGTCGGCGCCGATCAGCAGCGGCCGCGCCGCGCGGTGCTTGAGCAGGCGCGCCAGGTCGATGGCGTCGGCGTGCAGCAGCACCACCTCGGCCTGCGGGGCGGCCTGCTGCACGGCGTCGATGAAGGCGCCGGCCGAGCCGCGCGTGTCCACATGCTGCAGCGGCAGGCCGCGCGCCGGCAGGTAGGCCACGCGCGGCGCGATGGTCTCGATGCAGGCCGACAGGTCGACGCCGGCCAGTTCGTGCGGCGGCGGCGACGCGCTGGCGGCGTCGACCACCAGCACCTGGCGCCCCTGCCCTGCGAGCACGCCGGCCAGGCGGTCGAGCACGCAGGCGCCGAAGGCCACGTGCGGGTTGGCGGCCAGCGCCAGCACCTGGCGGCGGCGGCCGGCGAACAGGCGCCGCAGGCCGTCGGCCTGGTCCAGCGGCAGCGGCGCGGAAGCGGCGTAGAAGTCGTGCATCGCGGACCTAGACCTGCAGCGCCGGGGCCGAGGCGCTGGCCGCAGGCAGGCCGGCGAAGATGAGCCCGACGTCGTTGTCGTCCAGCCGCCAGGCCGGGCCACCGCCGCCCTTGAGCGCGCGCTGCATCAGCGCGTTGGCCGACAGGCGGTGCCAGTCCTCGGGCACGCGCTGGCCGTTGGCCACCGCCAGCACCTTGAGCTTGTGGCGGATCATCGCATCCAGCGCCGGGCCCAGCTTCACGGCCTCGTCGAGCTTGGACAGGATGAGGCCGCGGCAGGCCGGCGCGGCATAGGCGGCGAGCTGGTCCTCGATGGTCTCGCCCTGCGCCGAGGCGTTGACCACCAGCAGCTTGTTGATGGCGCGGTGCGAGAGCATTTCCAGCAGCTCGCGGGTGCGGGCGTCGCGCTGCGCCATGCCGGCGGTGTCGATGAGCACCATGCGCTTGGCGGCCAGCAGGTCCAGCAGGTCTTCGAGCGACGCGCGGTCGTGCGCGGTGTGCACCGGCACGCCGAGGATGCGGCCGTAGGTGCGCAACTGCTCGTGGGCGCCGACGCGGTAGGCGTCCAGCGTGATCAGCCCCAGGTTGGCCGCGCCATGCTTGGTGGCGAAGGCCGCGGCCAGCTTGGCCGTGCTGGTGGTCTTGCCGACGCCGGTGGCGCCGATGAGGGCGAAGACGCCGCCCACGTCCTCCAGCGCCGCTTCGCGTTCACCGGTCATCAGGTTGCGTTCCAGGATGCCGGCGGCCCAGGCCGTCTCGTCGCCGGCCGGCGGCAGGCTTTCGACCAGCTTCCTGATGAGGGCCGGCGAGAAGCCGGTGTCCAGCAGCCGCTGCGCCAGTTGGGCCTGGCGCGGCTGGCGCTGCAGCTTTTCCATGAAGGCCAGGGCGCCGAAGCGCTGCTCGATGAGGCCGCGCATCGAGCGCAGTTCGCTCATCATCTCGATCTGCTCGCCGCGGGTGGCGGCCGGCGGCGCCGGCAGCGGTGCCACCGCCGGCAGCTGCACCTCGTCGCGCAGCACCGGCACCTCGCGCTGGGGCGCGCCGGCCGCCACGTCGCGCCGGGTGGCATGCCGGGC
>CAIWPS010000648.1 GCA_903914615.1 uncultured beta proteobacterium
CTGTCACGCTTCACCGTCTTCGCGCTGGGCATCATGCCCTACATCAGCGCGTCGATCATCATGCAGCTGATGAGCTACGTGGTGCCTTCGCTCGAAGCCATCAAGAAGGAGGGCGAAGCCGGCCGCCGCAAGATCACCCAGTACACGCGCTACGGCACGCTGCTGCTGGGCACCTTCCAGAGCCTGGGCATCGCGCTCGCGCTGGAGGGTTCCTCCGGCCTGGTCATCACGCCGGGCTTCGGCTTTCGCATCACCACCGTGGTCAGCCTCGTGGCGGGCACCATGTTCCTGATGTGGCTCGGCGAGCAGATCACCGAGCGTGGCCTGGGCAACGGCATTTCCATCCTCATCTTCGGCGGCATCGTGGCCGGCCTGCCGGCTGCCATCGGCGGCCTGTTCGAACTCGTGCGCACCGGCGCCATGAGCGCGGTGGCCTGCCTTTTCGTCATCGCCGTCGTCGCCTTCGTCACCTTTGCCGTGGTGTTCGTCGAGCGCGGGCAGCGCAAGATACTGGTGAATTACGCCAAGCGCCAGGTGGGAAACAAGGTCTATGGCGGCCAGTCCTCGCACCTGCCGCTGAAGCTGAACATGTCGGGCGTGATCCCGCCCATCTTCGCCAGCTCCATCATCCTGCTGCCGGCCACCGTGGTGGGCTGGTTCGCCACCGGCGAGGGGCTGCGCTGGCTGAAGGACCTGTCCTCGGCGCTGTCGCCGGGCCAGCCGATCTATGTGCTGCTGTACGCGGCAATGATCGTCTTCTTCTGCTTCTTCTACACCGCGCTGGTCTTCAACAGCCGCGAGACGGCGGACAACCTGAAGAAGAGCGGCGCCTTCATTCCCGGCATCCGCCCGGGCGACCAGACGGCCAAGCACATCGACCGCATCCTGAGCCGCCTGACGCTCGCTGGCGCGATCTACATCACGGCCGTGTGCCTGCTGCCCGAATTCCTGGTCCTGAAATACAACGTGCCCTTCTACTTCGGCGGCACCTCGCTGCTGATCATCGTCGTCGTGACGATGGACTTCTGGGCCCAGGTGCAGAGTTACGTGATGAGCCAGCAGTACGAATCGCTCCTCAAGAAGGCCAACTTCAAGACGAGCTGAGGCGAACGAACGAACTCATGTCCAAAGACGATGCCATTCAGATGCAGGGCGAGATTCTCGAGAATCTCCCCAATGCCACGTTCCGCGTGAAGCTCGAAAACGGCCACGTGGTGCTGGGCCATATCTCCGGCAAGATGCGCATGCATTACATCCGCATCCTGCCCGGCGACAAGGTCACCGTGGAACTCACGCCGTACGACTTGACGCGGGCACGCATCGTGTTCCGCGCCAAGTGAATTTCGAAGAATCTGGGTCAAGGAGAAGACCATGAAAGTCGCCGCTTCGGTCAAGAAGATGTGCCGCAACTGCAAGATCATCCGCCGCAAGGGTGTGGTGCGCGTGATCTGCACCGACCCGCGCCACAAGCAGCGTCAAGGCTGATTTAGAGGAACACCATGGCTCGTATCGCCGGCATCAACATTCCTCCGCACAAGCATGCGGAGATCGGCCTGACTTCGATCTACGGGATCGGCCGCCCGACGGCGCAGAAGATCTGCGTCGCGGTGGGCATCCCTTACTCGAAGAAGATCAAGGATCTCTCCGACGTCGATCTGGAAAAGATCCGCGAGGAAATCGGCCGCATGACGATCGAAGGCGATCTGCGCCGCGAACTGTCGATCAGCATCAAGCGCCTGATGGACCTGGGCTGCTACCGCGGCTTCCGCCATCGCCGCGGCCTGCCTGTGCGCGGCCAGCGCACCCGCACCAATGCCCGCACCCGCAAGGGTCCGCGCAAGGGTGCCGCGGCGCTGAAGAAGTAAGCCTGCGGCAGCAAACACTGAAAGAGTCAAGACATGGCCAAGGCACCCGTCAACACCGCCGCGCGTCGCGTGAGCAAGAAAGTCCGCAAGAACGTTGCGGACGGCATTGCCCACGTGCACGCCTCGTTCAACAACACCATCATCACCATCACCGACCGGCAGGGCGGCGCGCTGGCCTGGGCTTCCAGTGGCGGCCAGGGCTTCAAGGGTTCGCGCAAGAGCACGCCCTTCGCCGCCCAGGTGGCGGCCGAGACGGCCGGCCGTGCGGCGCAGGAACAGGGCATCAAGAACCTGGACGTGCGAATCAAGGGCCCCGGCCCCGGCCGCGAGTCCAGCGTGCGTGCGCTGGCCTCGCTGGGCATCCGCATCAATTCGATCAGCGACGTCACGCCGATCCCGCACAACGGCTGCCGCCCGCAGAAGCGCCGCAGGATCTGAGGCTGCACTGCAGGGCCCGCCGGCGGCACTTCGCTGCCGGCGCTACAATTGAGAGTTTCCCCAGGCCGGCGAGCATTCATTTGCGCGCCGGCTGTTTTCCTGAAGACAGCGCGTACAACCGCCTGCCTTCGCAAGCCCACCGTCTGAGCGTCAAGCTTTACGTCGCCAGACTCGCGCGGGCGGCTTCCCCTCCAGGCAAGCCTGCTGCCGCGTCAGATTGAAAAACAGAGGAAGAGCAAGTGGCACGTTACCTCGGCCCCAAGGCCAAACTTTCCCGCCGTGAAGGCACCGACCTGTTCCTGAAGAGCGCCCGACGCTCGATCAGCGACAAGGCCAAGTTCGACAGCAAGCCCGGCCAGCATGGCCGCACCAGCGGCAGCCGCACGTCCGACTTCGGCATGCAGCTGCGCGAGAAGCAGAAAGTCAAGCGCATGTACGGCGTGCTGGAACGCCAGTTCCGCCGCTACTTTGCAGAGGCCGAGCGCCGCAAGGGCAACACCGGTGCGAACCTGCTGGCGCTGCTGGAAACGCGCCTGGACAACGTCGTCTACCGCATGGGCTTCGGCTCCACGCGCGCCGAGGCCCGCCAGCTGGTGTCGCACAAGGCGCTGACCGTCAACGGCCAGGTCGTGAACATTCCGTCCTACCAGGTCAAGGCGGGCGACACCATTGCGCTGCGCGAAAAATCCAAGACCCAACTGCGCGTCACCGACGCGCTGAAACTGGCGCAGTCCATCGGCCTGGCCGACTGGGTGCAGGTCGACGCCACCAAGATGGAAGGCGTCTTCAAGAAGGTGCCCGACCGCGACCAGTACGGCGCCGAGATCAAGGAAGCGCTGATCGTCGAGTTGTACTCGCGCTAAGCCCGCGTTCGGAGCCCGGGGCCGAAGGCCCGGGGCTCCTTGCCGAGTCGCCACGCCCGCCGGGTGCTTGGCGGTCTTTCGACCTTCACCCGGCGCGGTCCATCAGCCTTATCGGTGTAACGAGCCGAGGGTATTGACAGGAACTAAAGAACACATGCAAACCACTCTTCTGAAGCCCAAGGCCATCCAGGTCGAGCCGCTTGGCGGCCACCGTGCCAAGGCCACCCTCGAGCCCTTCGAGCGCGGTTACGGCCACACCCTCGGCAACGCGCTGCGCCGCGTACTGCTCTCTTCGATGGTGGGCTACGCGCCGACCGAAGTGACCATTGCCGGCGTGCTGCACGAGTACTCGGCCATCGACGGCGTGCAGGAAGACGTCGTCCACATCATGCTCAACCTCAAGGGCGTGGTCTTCCGCCTGCACAACCGCGACGAAGTCACGCTGGTGCTGCGCAAGGAAGGCGAGGGCCCCGTCACCGCCGGCGACATCCAGACGCCGCACGACGTCGAGATCATCAACCCCGAGCACGTCATCGCCCACCTCGCGCATGGCGGCAAGCTCGACATGCAGATCAAGGTCGAGAAGGGCCGCGGCTACGTGCCGGGCAACCTGCGCCGCTTCGGCGACGAGCCGACCAAGAGCATCGGCCGCATCGTGCTCGACGCTTCCTTTTCGCCGGTGCGGCGCGTCAGCTATGCGGTCGAGAACGCCCGCGTCGAACAGCGCACCGACCTCGACAAGCTGGTGATGGAGATCGAAACCAACGGCGCCATTCCGCCCGAGGAAGCCATCCGCCAAAGCGCGCGCATCCTCGTCGAGCAGCTGGCCTTCTTTGCCCAGATCGACCCCAGCCCGCTGGACAACATGGTGGCCCAGGTGTCGCGTCCGACGCCGTTCGACCCCATCCTGCTGCGCCCAGTGGACGAACTGGAGCTGACGGTGCGTTCGGCCAACTGCCTGAAGGCCGAGAACATTTACTACATCGGCGACCTCATCCAGCGCACCGAGACCGAACTGCTGAAGACGCCGAACCTGGGCCGCAAGAGCCTGAACGAGATCAAGGAAGTGCTGGCTTCGCGCGGGCTTACGCTCGGCGCGCGGCTGGAGAACTGGCCCCCGCAGGGCCTGGACAAGCGATAAGCATCGCTGGTCATGTGCAACCCCCGGTACCTGACACGGCCGGGGTTCAATAAAGACAGGAACAAGCACCATGCGCCACCGCAACGGCCCCCGCAAACTGAACCGCACCACCTCGCACCGCCTGGCGATGCTGAGGAACATGTGCAACTCGCTGATCAAGCACGAGGCCATCAAGACCACGCTGCCGAAGGCGAAGGAACTGCGCAGCGTCGTCGAACCGCTGATCACCCTGGGCAAGGAGCCCACGCTGGCCAACCGCCGCCTGGCCTTCAACCGCACCCGCGACCGCGACGTCGTGGCCAAGCTCTTCAATGAACTCGGCCCGCGCTACAAGGCACGGCCGGGTGGCTACACGCGCATCCTGAAGATGGGCTTCCGTGTCGGTGACAACGCGCCGATGGCATTCGTCGAACTGCTGGACCGGCCCGAGCCGGCAGCAGAAGCTGCGGCGCCGGCTGACAAGCCCGAGTGACAGGCAAGCGCAAATCGGATATACTTTAAGGCTCAGTCGCGGGGTGGAGCAGCCTGGTAGCTCGTTGGGCTCATAACCCAAAGGTCGCAAGTTCAAATCTTGCCCCCGCAACCATAAAATATCTAATAAAAACAATAACTTAGAACTGAATATGCGCCGGCCGAGAGGTCGGCGTTTTGCTTGTGCGCCCAGCATGGGCGCGATCTTCGGGGTGCGAGTCCCCGGCCGAGCTGGCCACAGCGAGGCAAGCGAAGCGCAACTGCGTGAGGGCGACCGAGCGTGGAGAGGAAGCGTGGAGTGGACGTTCTTCTCCACGACACGCTTCTCCCAGCCGCTGGCGACGTTGCAGAAGTCGGCGTCGATCAGGTAATGCGCGCACATCACGGCGAAGCGATTGTTGACGGTGCGGCCCTTGCCTGGTGGCTAAAGGTGCTTCGCTGGCGGTTTGCCTGCGCGA
>CAIWPS010000649.1 GCA_903914615.1 uncultured beta proteobacterium
CGCCATCCGCATCCTGGCCAGAGCCTGGCTGCGGGTGATCTGGCGTGCCTGGACCGATCGCAAACCCTACGACCCAGCCCTTCACGGCAGCGCCGTCGCGCTGGCTTCCAGCCAGGGAGGTTGACCCAGGATGTCTCACAGCAGTTCCTCGGGCACGAGGAACCCGAAGAAGAAGTTGTGGACCCGCATCCACCACGTCGACTCGGGCTCCTCGCCGAGGATGACCTCGCCTTCGTCGTCCAGCGTCAGCCACTGCAGGCCGGGCCCGGCGGGGTCGCGGCGCACGCGGTAGGCGCTCTGCAGCTTGCTGATGTTGACCACCCGCAGCAGCTCCTTGGCGAGTTGCGGACTGCGCACGAACACGCCGAGCTCGGTGTTCTGGGTGCGTGACCGCGGGTCCAGGTTCATCGAGCCCAGGAAGACATCGCGGCGATCCACGACGGCAGTCTTCGCATGCAGCCGGCCCACCGAGGAGCCGAACATGCCCAGCCGCTTGTTGCGCTGGGCCCGAGTCGGGCTCAGTTCATAGAGGTCGACGCCGGCGTCGAGCAGCCTCTCGCGGTAGCGCGAGTAGCCGGTGTGGACCAGCGGCTCGTCGGTGGCGGCCAGCGAGTTCGTCAGCACGGTGATCTTGACCTTCCTGCGCTGAAGATCCTCGAAGGACTTGATGCCCAGCGGCCCGGGAATCATGTAGGGCGAGGTCAGGACGACCTCGCTGTCGGCCGTCCAGATGCGCATCAGCGCCTGGTAGGCCAGGCTGTCGGCGTAGGCAGCGTCGGATGCGCGCGTCAGCTTGTCCGGCGGGTCGGCAACGGCCATCGCGGTGCCCCAGACCAGCCCAATGCGGCCGCCGTCGAGCTCCTCGCCCACGGGGCCGTAGCCCAGCACGTCGGTCGATGGCAGGCGCAGCGGCGGTGCCTGGCGCGCCATGTCCAGGGTCTGTTCAAGCAGCCGGTGCAGTGCGGCGGCATCCGCCGGCGCGGGCTCGACGGCCTGGACAGGGTAGACGACCGGACTGTTCCAGTAGCTGTCGAAGATGCCCGAAAGCTCGCGCACCACGGCTCCTGTGATGAGGGCGTCCATGTCGACGAAGTTGGCCAGGCTGCCGCGCATGAAGTAGTCGTCGGCGACGTTGCGGCCACCGGCCACGGCAAAGGCACCGTCGGCGACCAGCAGCTTGTTGTGCATGCGGTGGTTCAGCCGCCCGAGATCGAGCACCGAGGCTGCGAAGCGCGTCGCCAACCCGCCGCCGCGGGCGCAGCAGAAGGGGTTGAACAGGCGCACCTCGACGTTCGGTTCGTCGGCGAAGGCACGCAGCAGCTCGTGCGTGGCGGTGGTGTAGAGGTCGTCCACCAGCAGCCGCACGCGCACGCCGCGGGCGGCGGCGTCGTGCAGGTTCAGCAGCAGAAGCCGGCCCGAGGGGTCGTCGTCGAAGACGTAATACTGCACGTCCACGGCATGGCGTGCGCGCTGGATCAGCTGCACCCGGGCGTCGAGCGAGAACAGCCCCAGGGGCATCAGCCGGAACCCCGAAAGTTCGGGCGCGGGCGTCGAGGCCTGCGCGATACGGACCAGCTCGCTGTCGGCCTGCGGTGCCAGTGCCGCGGAGCGCGGCCGGTCCGGCGCCGAGGGCAGGGTGCCACAGCCCCCCAGCAACCCTGCGACGAGAACTGCCAGGCACCCACGCCATGCGCCGAGCAGGGGTGCACTATGGCGACGGAGGACACGGGATAATTGCATGGCAACCCTGGGAATCGACATGAACCGACGTCTGATGCTGACTTCGTCGCTGTGTACGGGGCTCTGCGCAGCCTGGACTCGCGCCGAGGCCGCGCTGGAAGTGGGCGATCGGGCGCCCGACTTTAGCGCCCAGGCGGCTCTGGGCGGCAAGGTGTTCCGCTACTCGCTGGCCGAGGCCCTCGCGCGCGGCCCGGTGGTGCTGTACTTCTTCCCCGCCGCCTTCTCCGAGGGCTGCTCGCTCGAGGCCCACGAATTCGCCGAGGCCAGCCCCCGGTTCGCCGAGGCTGGCGCCAGCATCGCCGGCGTGTCGGCTGACGACATCGAGACCCTGACCCAGTTCTCGGTCAAGGCCTGCCAGAGCCGCTTCGCCGTGGTGTCGGACGAGGCGCACGGCGTCATCAAGGCCTTCGACACGGCGATGCACACCCGGCCCGACTACGCCAACCGCGTTTCCTACGTCATCGCGCCCGGCGGCACCATCGCACAGGTCTATGCCAGCCTGAACCCGATGCGCCACGTCGACAGGACCTTGGCGGCCGTGCGCGAGATCGCAGCCGCTTCGGTCCGGCGCTGATCCCCCTGGGAGCGCGGTGGGGCTCGGGTATCCTCCGCGCCGATGAACCGCTATCGCCGGCGCTGCAGAGCCGCATCGCAAGATGCCTGAGATCGAAGACTCGACCAGCGAGGAAGACGCCGGCGCGTCGACGCGGCCGCGACGCAAGGGCATCTACGTGCTGCCCAATGCCGTGACCCTGGCGGCGCTGTTCGCCGGCTTCTACGCCATCGTGATGGCCATGAACGGCCGCTTCGAGATCGCGGCCATCGGCATCTTCTGCGCCGCTGTGCTGGACAGCCTGGACGGCCGCATCGCGCGCATGACCAACTCCCAGAGCGCCTTCGGCGAACAGATGGACAGCCTGTGCGACATGGTCAACTTCGGCGCCGCGCCGGCCCTCATCGTCTATGAATGGGCGCTCAAGGGTCTGGGCAAGATGGGCTGGATCCCGGCCTTCGTCTACATCGCCGGCGCAGCGCTGCGCCTGGCGCGCTTCAATACCAACATCGGCATCGTCGACAAGCGCTTCTTCCAGGGCCTGCCCAGCCCGGCGGCGGCGGCGCTGGTGATGGGGCTGATCTGGGTCGTCGAATCGTCGACCTCGCTCAGGGTCCACCTGGGCAGCCCGGCGCTGGCCTGGACGGCCTTCGTGGTCACCCTCTACGGCGGCCTCACCATGGTGACCAACGCGCCGTTCTACAGCTTCAAGGTCGTCGGCGCCAAGCAGACGGTGCCTTTCGTCGTCATCGTCGCGATCGCGCTGGGCATCGCCCTCATCAGCCAGGACCCGCCGCTGGCGCTGTTCGCGTTGTTCTGCCTGTACGGCCTGTCGGGCTATGCGGTCTACGCCTGGCGCAAGTTCCAGGGCAAGCCGGCGAGCGTGATCGCGATCTCCACCGACGAGCCTGACGAAAAGGGCCTGCACCAGTGAATTCCCGGCCCCTGGCCGCGTGCTATATTGCTTCGATGAATTTCAACCGCACCCTGCTGCCGCTAACCCTGCTAGGAGCCCCGCGGGTGCGCTGATCGTTTTCGTCTGACCGCTTCTTCCGATCAACGGCCCGCCAGCGCAAGCAGCGGGCCGTTGTCATTTTCCAGCGCTGCTTGCGAAAACCTCCCACCGCAAAGGCCCCGACCATGTCCGACAAGCTCATCATCTTCGACACCACCTTGCGCGACGGCGAGCAGTCGCCAGGCGCCTCGATGACGCGCGAGGAGAAGCTGCGCATCGCGCGCCAGCTCGAGCGCTTGCGCGTCGACGTCATCGAAGCCGGCTTCGCGGCTTCGAGCAACGGCGATTTCGAGGCCGTCAAGGCCATCGCCGACGCCATCCGCGAGGTCAAGGTGTGCTCGCTGGCGCGGGCCAACGATCGCGACATCCTGCGCGCCGCCGACGCCTTGAAGGGGGCAGCGAACCCGCGCGTGCACATCTTCCTGGCGACCAGTGAACTGCACATGGCCAAGAAGCTGCGCATGACGCGCGAACAGGTGCTCGAGCAGGCGCGGCTGTCGGTGCGCTACGCCCACAAGCTGTGTGGCGACGTCGAGTTCTCGCCCGAGGACGGCTATCGCTCGGACCCGGATTTCCTGTGCCAGGTGCTCGAAGCCGTGATCGACGAAGGCGCCACCACGATCAACGTTCCCGACACTGTGGGTTATGCCATCCCCGAACTCTTCGGCGACTTCATCCGCATGCTCCGACAGCGCGTGCCCAACAGCGACAAGGCCGTCTGGAGCGTTCACTGTCACAACGACCTCGGCCTGGCGGTGGCCAATTCGCTGGCCGGTGTGATGATCGGCGGCGCGCGCCAGATCGAATGCACGATCAACGGCCTGGGCGAGCGCGCCGGGAACTGTTCGCTCGAGGAAGTGGTGATGGCGATCCGCACGCGGCGCGACTACTTCAAACTCGACCTCGGCGTCGACATTTCGCAGATCGTGCCGGCCTCGCGCATGGTCAGCCAGACCACCGGCTTCGTCGTCCAGCCCAACAAGGCGGTGGTGGGGGCCAACGCCTTCGCCCATGCCAGCGGCATCCACCAGGACGGCGTGCTGAAGGCGCGCGACACCTACGAGATCATGCGTGCCGAAGACGTGGGCTGGTCCACCAACAAGATCGTGCTGGGCAAGCTGTCGGGCCGCAATGCCTTCAAGGCCCGGTTGCAGGAACTCGGCATCCAGATGGAGAGCGAAGGCGAGATCAACGCCGCCTTCGCACGCTTCAAGGACCTGGCCGATCGCAAGAGCGAGATCTTCGACGAGGACATCATCGCGCTCGTCAGCGACGAGAGCGTGACGCCCGAGGCAGAGCACTACCGGCTGCTCTCGCTGTCGCAGCACTCCGAGACCGGTGAACGGCCGCACGCGCAGGTGTCGTTTGCCGCGGGCGGCGTCGAGCACCATGCCGGCAGCGATGGCAACGGGCCCGTCGATGCAAGCCTGAAGGCCATCGAGTCGAAGGTGCAAAGTGGCGCCGAGATGATGCTGTATTCGGTCAATGCCATCACCTCGGGCAGCACAGAATCGCAGGGCGAGGTCACGGTGCGGCTGCAGCTCGGCGGCCGCGTCGTCAACGGCGTCGGTGCCGACCCCGACATCGTGGTGGCCTCTGCAAAGGCTTACCTATCGGCCCTCAACAAACTGCAATCCAAGGCCGAAAGAGTGGCTGCGCAGGGCTGAAACGGGTGGGGCACGGCGCCGCACCGGGCGCTGCGCACGAGGAACTTTAGGAAAAACACGCAAGCGCTTGATCTTGCGTGCATTTTCCCGCTGCCCTAAACTCCAGGCTGGTCTGAAGACGAGGTGCTCGGTGCTGACAAAGAAGATGGTTGGGAACAAGTGGTGGCAGGCCCGCGTGCTGGGTCTGGTGCTGGCCCTGGCGCCAATCACCGGCGCCCTCGCCGCCGAGGCCGCCGACACGCCCCCGGCCAAGTCCACCAAGGCCGTGAAGGCCAAGCACGTCCGCAAGGTCGTCAAGCCTGCGCTGCATGCCAAGCACGCGGCCCGCCATGTCGCCAAGCGCTCGGTGGTCTATGTCGAGCCGGCCAGTTCCTCCTTCGGCCATCAGTACGGCCTGCAGAAGACCGACGCGGCACTCGACCTGAAGTCCAGCGTCGCCTTCGTCGTCGACGAAGACACCAACGAGATCCTGCTCAACAAGAACAGCGAGGCGGTGCTGCCCATCGCGTCGATCACCAAGCTGATGACGGCCCTGGTCGTCACCGAGGCCGCACTGCCGCTGGACGAAGTGCTGACGGTGACCCAGGACGATGTCGACGCCACCGCCGGCAGCCGTTCGCGGCTGAAGATCGGCACCCAGTTGCCCCGCGGCGAGATGCTGCACCTGGCGCTGATGGCGTCCGAGAACCGGGCCGCGCATGTCCTGGGCCGCAGCTACCCGGGCGGCGTGCAGCCCTTCGTCGCGGCCATGAATGCCAAGGCCCGTGAACTGGGCATGGCCGATACGCGCTATGTCGAGCCCACCGGTCTTTCCAGCAGCAACCAGTCCAGTGCGCAGGACCTGAGCCGGCTGGTGCGCGCGGCGTCCACCCACCCCATCATCCGCGAGCTGTCGACCTCGCCCGAATTCGTCGTGCCGGTCGGTCGCCAGCAGCTCGCTTTCCACAACACCAACGGCCTCGTGCGCAACCCGCAGTGGGACATCAGCCTGCAGAAGACCGGCTACATCTCGGCGGCCGGCCGCTGCCTCGTCATGCAGGCCCAGCTCGCCGGCCGCAAGCTCATCATGGTGCTGCTGGATTCGGCGGGCAAGTACTCGCGCATCGGCGACGCCGAGCGCATCCGCAAGTGGCTCGCGTCGGCGCCGCTCCTGAGCCCGATGTCGACCATGACCAAGGTCTCGGCCGGCAGCATCATTCAGCCGCGGTAACCCAGCGCGGTCGAGATCTGCGCCGCGGTGCTCTTCACGCGCTCCAGCCAGGACTCCTCAAGCCGGTCGGCCGGCGCCGAGACCGACAGGCCCGCCACCAGCTTGCCCTGGTCGTCGAAGATGCCCGCGGCCATGCAGCGAACGCCGAGTTCCAGTTCCTCGTCGTCGCGTGCGCAGCCGCTGCCGCGCACGCCGGCCAGTTCGCGCTCGAGCCTGGCGACGTCGGTGATGCTGTTGCGCGTGTGCCCGGTCAGGCCCGTGCGCGTGGCATAGGCGCGAACGCGGGCGGGGTCGTCGTGGGCCAGGAAGAGCTTGCCGACCGAGGTCAGGTGCAGCGGCGCGCGGCCACCGACCGCACGCACGACCTGCATTCCCGAACGCTCGCTGTAGGTGCGTTCGATGTAGACGATCTCGTCGCCCTGGCGCATCGACAGGTTCACCGGCTGGTGGGTCACCTTGTGCAGTTCGCGCATGGGTGCCAGCGCGGCGTCGCGCACGTCCAGCCGAGCCTTCACCAGGTTGCCCAGCTCCAGCAGCCGCATGCCCAGGCGGTAGCTGCCCGCCTGCGGTCGGTCGACGAAGCGGCCGATGGCAAGGTCGTTGAGGATGCGGTGCGCTGTCGAGGGGTGCAGCCCGGTGCGTTCGCTGATCTCCTTCAGCGAGACCGGGTCGGGCTGCGAGGCCAGCGTCTCGAGCAGCGCAAAGCTGCGCTCCAGCACCTGGATGGTCGGGGTCTGGTTGTCCTTGGGGCTCATGGCGGGGCGCAGTCCGGTGATAGACCTGCATTTTGCATCGCGGTATGGTCGATTGCATGCCGGAATATGGTGTCTCGCGGCATGCGGGTTCTCGTCGCCATGGCCGCGCTTTCGAGCGCCGCCCCGGCGCACGCCCAGGCTGGCGCTGCCGAGCCCGGCTCCGCGGCTTCCGCAGCGGCCCGCAAGCCCGGCTGGATCAACGTGCCGCGGATCACCGGGCGCCTGCAGGCCGCCGACATCGGCCTCGTCGTCAACACCGCCGACCCGGCCTCGGTACAGGTTGGCGAGTACTTCGCGCGCCAGCGCGGTCTGGCCCCCGAGCAGGTGCTGCGCATCGAACTGCCGCAGCGCCAGAGCCTGACGCGCGAGGAATTCGAACGCCTGCGGGCCGCCATCGATGCGCGCTTCGGCCCCGCCATCCAGGCCCTGGCGCTCGCCTGGACCACGCCCTACGCGGTGGAGTGCAATTCGATCACCGGCGCCCTGGCACTGGGCTTCGACGGCGAGCTGTGCAAGCAGAGCTGCGGCATGTCGCGGCCGTCGCGCTACTTCAATTCGCCGTCGCTGCGGCCCTACACCGACTTCGGCATGCGCCCGGCGATGCTGCTGGCGGCGCGCACGGTGGGCCAGGCCAAGGCGCTGATCGACCGCGGCGTTGCGGCCGACGCCTCGCTGTCCGTGCGCGGGCGGCCGCCGGTCAGCGTGATGCTGCTGACCACCGACGACGTGCCGCGCCGCGTTCGCACCGTGCTCTACCCGCCGGCGGGCCTGATCAGGGCCGTGGGCGTGGAGGTGAAGGTCGTGCCGGCCGCCGAGCTTGCCAACGCCAGACGCGTGCTCATGGTCACCACCGGCAGCGTGCGCGTGCAGCTCGACCCGGCGATGGACTGGGTGCCCGGCGGCGTCGGCGACCACCTCACCTCGGTCGGCGGCGACCTCTACGGCAACCACGACCAGAGCACCGCGCTGGCCTGGCTGGACGCGGGCGCCACGGCCAGCCACGGCAGCGTCAGCGAACCCTGCAACCACCTGCAGAAGTTCCCGCACCCGCAGGTGCTGCTGCTGCACTACCTCCAGGGCGCCACGGTGCTGGAGGCCTACTGGAAGAGCGTGGCCTGGCCGCAGCAGAGCCTGTTCGTCGGCGAGCCGCTGGCCGCGCCCTTCGCACCGCGGCTGGCGCCGACCGCCGGCGCTTCCGCTCCCATCAGCGCACGCTGACAGCGGCCGCAGCCTCGCCCGAGCGCACCGCCCCTTCCAGCGTCGCCGGGTAGGGGCCGTCGACATAGTCGCCGGCGGCGGCCAGCCGGGGCAGGATGGCCGGTGGCGGCCGGTCCAGGCCGGGCGTGCAGCGGAAGGTCGCGCGCTTCTCGGCCCGCACGTGCAGCAGCGTCGGCGTGCCCGGCCAGGTGGCCGGCGCAAAGGCCTGCTGCGCCTGCTCCAGCACCGCGGCGGCAGTGGCCTGCAGGCCGGCATCGACCCAGCGCCGTGCGCCGCTGACGACGAAGCTGAACAGGCCCGGCGCCACGCCCAGCGCGCCGAGGTCGAAGGCGAACTGCGCCGGCGCCTGCGGGCCTTCGGCCAGCGCCATCATCGGCGCCGGAAGCCGCGCGCCGGGGCAGCGCAGCCAGACCGTCACGATGGGCTCGTACGTCAGTTGCTGGGCATGCCAGGACCAGGCCGGCGCCCAGGGCTGCGCCAGCCGGGCGGCCTCGGCCGCGCTGCAGGCCAGCACGACGGCATCGAAGGCCTCGCCGTCGATCTGCCAGCCCGCGGCGTCGCGATGCAGCGCTTGCACGCGGCAGCCCAGGCGCAGCTCGGCGCCCTCCTGGCGCAGCCACGCGGCGGCCGGCTGCGGCAGCAGCGCCGAGAGCGGCAGCCTGGGCAGCAGCAGGTCGGCACTGCCGCGGCCGCCGAAGAGGGCGTCACGCAGCACGCGCAGCAAGACCGCTGCGCTGGCCTGCGCAGCGGGCGTGTTCAGTGCCGCGATGCACAGCGGGTCGATGAGCAGTTCGCGCACCGCCGCAGGCAGCTCACGGCACAGTTGCGCCACGGTGAGTTCCGGCGCGCAGCGAAACCGCGACAGCGCCCAGCGCGACGCGGTGAAGAGCAGCCGCCTTCGGTCGCGGCCGGTCCAGCCCTGGCAGCCCAGCACCGCCCGCGTGAAGCCCAGCCAGGCCGGCCCGGGCGGCATGCGCAGGCCGCGACCGTCGGGGTAGCGCAGTTCCAGCGGTCGGCGGTGGAACGCCGCCGCCAGGTCGACGCCGACCTCGCCCATCAGGGCCAGGGTGCGGGCATAGGCGCCGATGAGGATGTGCTGGCCGTTGTCCAGCACCTCGGCGCCGGCGTTGACACTGCGCGCCCGCCCGCCGAGCTGGCTCGCCATCTCGTACAGCGTGACGTGGTGCCCCGCCCGCGTGGCCCGCACCGCGGCGGCGAGCCCGGCCCAGCCGCCGCCGACGACCGCCAGCCTCAGCGCCACCCGTCTAGCCCCCGCGCAGGTGCGTGCGCGTGGCGATCCACAGCTTGCGCAGCGGCGTCAGCGAGGTGCGCTGCTGCAGCACCTGGAAGCCCTGGGACTCGATCTCGCGCAGCAGCGTGCGGTAGATGTTGGCCATCATCAACCCCGGCTTCTGCGCCTGGCGGTCGGCCTCGGGCAGCAGCTTCAGTGCGCTGTCGTAGGCGGCGTGGGCACGTTGGGCC
This sequence comes from uncultured beta proteobacterium, assembly GCA_903914615.1. Lineage (GTDB taxonomy): Bacteria > Pseudomonadota > Gammaproteobacteria > Burkholderiales > Burkholderiaceae_C > Rubrivivax. The sequence goes on from CAIWPS010000649.1 coordinate 9,641, forward strand.
TGGAAGCGCATCAGGGCCTGGAAGCGGTCGCTGTAGCCCCAGGGCGCCTCGCGTCGCAGCAGCTCGGCGGCCTTGACGTCGAAGCGCTGCAGTTCCGACATCGGCAGGTAGATGCGGCCGCGGCGGGCATCGTCGCCGACGTCGCGGATGATGTTGGTGAGCTGCATCGCCAGCCCCAGCTGGTGCGCGTAGGCCACCGTGGCGGCCTCGGTGCGGCCGAAGATGTTGGCCGCCACCTCGCCGACGACGCCGGCCACCAGATGGCAGTAGCGCTGCAGCGCCGCGTAGTCGAGGAAGCGGGTCTGCTGCAGGTCGGTCTCGCAGCCCTCGATCACCGCCAGCAGGTGCGAGGCCTCGATGGCGTAGTCGGCCGCCAGCGGCAGCAGCGCCTGCGTCACCGGGTGGCTGGGCCGGCCGGCCCAGGCCTGCGCCACCTCATGGCGCCACCACTGCAGCTTCGTGGCGGCCACGCCGGGGTCGCTGACCTCGTCGACGACATCGTCGACCTCGCGGCAGAAGGCGTAGAAGGCGGTGATCGCAGCGCGGCGCGGCGCGGGCAGGAAGAGGAAGGCGTAGTAGAACGACGACCCGCTCTTCGCCGCCTTGTCCTGCACGTACTGCTGCGGCGTCATGCGCGGGCCTGCATGCGCATGGCGCGCCACAGCAGCAGCGGCGCATCGGCGGCGCCGAGGGCAGGGCGCAGGGTCAGCGCGGCGTGGTCCATGCGGCGGATTTTCTCCGCAATGCGCAGTCCGCCCTGCACCACCAGCCGCAGCTCCCAGCCCGCTCGCCCTGGCACGCGCAGCGCCAGCGGAGCGCCCTCGTGCATGAGCGCGCAGGCCCAGTCGCACAGCGCGCGTACCAAGGCTCGTGCGCGCGGGCTGTCGATGCAGCGGGCCAGCTCGTCGGCGCCGACGCCATGCGCGTCACGGTCCCGCTGCGGCACGTAGCAGCGGCCGCGCGGGCCGTCCACGCTCAGGTCCTGCCAGAAGTTGACGAGTTGCAGCGCGCTGCAGATGGCGTCGGCCTGGCGCAGCGCGACGGCGTCGCCGATGCCGTACAGGTGCAGCAGCAGCCGGCCGATGGGGTTGGCCGAGCGGCGGCAGTAGTCGAGGAGCGCCGCGCGGTCGGCGTAGGGCGGGTTGCGAACGTCCTGCTCGAAGGCGTCGAGCAGGTCGTGCAGCAGCGGCGGGGGCAGCCTGAACTCCGCAGCCCGGCGGGCCAGCGGCATGAAGACCTGCGGCCAGCGCGGGCCCGTGGGCTGGCCGGCCAGCGCGGCCTTGAGGTCGAGGCGGTAGGCGGCGAGGTCGGCCAGTCGTTGCGCCGGTGCGGCGTCGCCTTCGTCGGCGATGTCGTCCGCCGTGCGCGCGAAGTGGTAGATCGCCGTGACCGCCGGGCGCAGGGCGGGCGGGCACAGCAGCGACGCGACGGGGAAGTTCTCGTAGTGTTCGATGCTCACGGGGGGCGATTCTCACCACTCCCAAGGCTGGCGGCCCGGCGATTGACAGCCTCGCCCGCCCGACCTTACAGTACTGACCAGTCAGTCATTAATTCATGCCAATCCGCCGGGTTGGCCAGCCTGGGTGCATGCCGATGAAAGCTGTTCTCCCTCGTCTGCAGCGCGCCTGGATGTTCCTTGGCCTGCTTGGTCTGCTGACCGCCTGCTCGCGCCCCGAGCCGGCCCCCGAGCCGGTGCGTGCCGTGCGCACGATGGTCGTCGGTGCCGATACCGCTGGCGGCAGCCACGAGTACGCCGCCGAGGTACGGGCGCGCATCGAGTCGCGGCTGGGCTTTCGCGTCGGCGGCAAGATGGTCGCACGCGCCGTGGAAGTCGGCCAGCACGTCCAGTCCGGGCAGCCGCTCGCGCAGCTGGATGGCGCCGACCTGAAGCTGGGCCAGGAGGCCGCCGCCGCGGCCACCCGCGCTGCGCAGACCAACTACGAACTCGCCGCCGCCGAATTCAAGCGCTACAAGGAACTGCGGGAGCAGAACTTCATCGGCGCGCTCGACCTCGAGCGCCGCGAGACGGCGCTGAAGGCCCAGAAGGCGCAACTCGACCAGGCGTTGGCGCAGGCCGGCGTGCAGGCCAACCAGGCCGCCTACGGAACCTTGCTGGCGCCCACCTCGGGCGTCATCACCAGCGTCGACGCCGAGGTGGGCACCGTGCTGGCCGTCGGCACACCAGTGTTCAAGCTTGCGCACGACGGCGCGCGTGACGCCGTCTTCGCCGTGCCCGAGGACCGCGTGGCCGGCTTCCGCGCACTGCAGGGCCGCGCCGGGGCGCTGCGCGTGCGGCCCTGGGGTGGCAGCGCCACGCTGCCGGCCACGGTGCGCGAGGTCGCCGCGGCCGCCGACCCTGCCACGCGCACCTTCCAGCTCAAGGCCGACCTGGGCGCCGCACCGGCCCAGCTCGGGCAGACGGTGACGGTGCTGGTCGACCTGCCGCGCCTGGAAGGCATCGCCAAGCTGCCGCTGACGGCGCTGATGCAGCAGCAGGGCCGCACCGCCGTGTGGCTGCTGGACCGCCCCAGCATGACGGTGAAGGTGCAGCCGGTCGAGGTCGGCGGCGCCGAAGGCAACGAGGTCATCGTCACCGCCGGCCTGAGCCCGGGGCAGACCGTCGTCACCGCCGGCGTCCACGTGCTCACACCGGGGCAAAAGGTGACCTTGTACGAGCCGCCGCTGGTGGCTTCGGCGGCGCCATCGCCGACACCGGCTTCGGCCTCCAGCCGCTGAGCGGGGACCGGGATGAACCCTGCCGCCGACACGGCTGCGGCCGCACGCTTCAACGTCTCGCGCTGGGCGCTCGAGCACCCGGCGCTGACCCGCTACCTGATGGTCGTGCTGATGGTGCTGGGCGCAGCCGCCTACTTCCAGCTCGGGCAGGACGAGGACCCGCCGTTCACCTTCCGCGCCATGGTCGTGCAGGCCTTCTGGCCCGGTGCGAATGCGCTGCAGATGGCCGAGCAGGTCACCGACAAGATCGAGCGCACTTTGCAGGTGGTGCCCTACGCCGACAAGGTCCGCAGCTTCACCAAGCCGGGCGAGTCGCTGACCATCTTCCAGCTGAGGGACTCCGCGCCGCCCAAGGAGGTGGCCGGCAGCTGGTACCAGGCCCGCAAACTCGTCGGCGACATGCGCTCGACGCTGCCCACGGGCGTCATCGGCCCGGTCTTCAACGACGATTTCGGCGACGTTTACGGCACCATCTACGCGCTCTCGGCCGACGGCTTCTCGCGCGAGGAACTGCGCGTGCAGGCCGAGCAGATGCGCCTGCAGCTGCTCAAGGTGCCCGACGTCGCCAAGGTCGACATCTTCGGCGCCCAGCCGGAGAAGATCTTCATCGAAATCTCGCAGAAGCGGCTGGCCCAGCTGGGGCTGGACTTCAACCAGGTCATCGCCCAGATCGGGGCGCAGAACGCGGTCGAGGGCGCCGGCGTGCTCAACGCCGGGGCCGAGAACCTGCAGGTGCGCGTGGCCGGTGCCTTCAATTCGGTCGAGGCGTTGCGCCGCTTCCCGATCCGCGGCACCAACGCCGCCACCGGCGTCGCCAGCACGCTGCAGCTGGGCGACCTGGCCGAGGTGCGCCGCGACTACAGCGACCCGCCGACGACCAAGGTGCGCTACCAGGGCCAGGAGGTCATCGCGCTGGGGGTTTCGATGGCCAAGGGCGGCGACATCATCGTGCTGGGCAAGGCGCTGCAGGCCGTGGCGCGCCAGGTGCAGCAGGACCTGCCGGTGGGCATCTTGGTGGCGCAGATCCAGGACCAGCCGCAGGCGGTGAAGAACTCGGTGGGCGAGTTCGTCGGCGTGCTCATCGAGGCCGTGTTCATCGTGCTGGCGGTGAGCTTCGTCAGCCTGGGGCTGCACTTCAAGCCCGGCACCTGGCGCCCGACGATCGACATCTGGCCCGGCATGGTGGTGGGCATCACGATCCCGCTGGTGCTGGCCATCACCTTCGTCACCATGTACTACTGGGGCGTCGGGCTGCACAAGATCTCGCTGGGCAGCCTGATCATCGCGCTGGGCCTGCTCGTCGACGACGCCATCATCGCGGTCGAAATGATGGTGCGCAAGCTCGAGGAAGGCTACGACAAGATGCGCGCCGCCACCTTCGCCTACGAGGTGACGGCGATGCCCATGCTCACCGGCACGCTCATCACCGCCGCCGGCTTCCTGCCCATCGGTCTGGCCAAGTCGGTGACGGGCGAATACACCTTTGCCATCTTCGCCGTCACCGCGGCGGCGCTGGTCATCTCGTGGTGCGTCTCGGTGTACTTCGTGCCCTACCTGGGCGCGGGGCTGCTGCACACGCGCAGCAAGGTTGCGGCGGATGGCGGCCAGCCGCACGAGCTCTTCGACACCGCCTTCTACAGCCGCTTCCGCGCCGCGGTGAACTGGTGCGTGCAGCACCGCTGGATCACCATCGCGCTGACCGTCGGCAGCTTCGCGCTGGGCATCGTCGGCATGGGTCGCGTGCAGCAGCAGTTCTTCCCCGATTCCAGCCGGCCCGAGATCCTCGTCGACCTCTGGCTGCCCGAGGGATCGACCATCCAGCAGAGCGACGCGATCGCCCAGCGCTTCGAGGCGCGGCTGATGAAGGAGCCGGGCGTGAGCAGCGTCGCCACCTGGGTCGGCAGCGGCGTGCCGCGCTTCTACCTGCCACTGGACCAGGTCTTCCCGCAGAGCAATGTCAGCCAGGCCATCATCCTGCCGCGCGACCTGAAGGTGCGCGAGTCGCTGCGCCTGCGGCTGCCGGCCCTGCTGGCGGCCGAGTTCCCCGAGGTGCGCGGCCGCGTCAAGCTTCTGCCCAACGGCCCGCCGGTGCCCTACCCGGTGCAGTTCCGCGTCGTCGGCCTGGAGGCGGCCAAGGTGCGCGCCTGGGCCGACCAGGCCAAGGACATCCTGCGCGCCAATGCAAGCATGCGCGGCGTCAACGACAACTGGAACGAGCCGGTGAAGTCGCTGAACCTGAGCATCGACCAGGACAAGGCGCGCGCGCTGGGCGTCACCAGCCAGGCCATCGCCCAGGCCTCGCGCACCATCCTGTCGGGCAGTACCATCGGCCAGTACCGCGAGGGCGACAAGCTGGTGGACATCGTGCTGCGCCAGCCGCTGGACGAGCGCAACGCCATCACCGACATCGGCAACGCCTACCTGCCCACGGCCAGCGGCCGTTCCGTGCCGCTGACGCAGGTAGCACAGGTGGGCTTCAGCTTCGAGCCCGGCGTGCTGTGGCGCGAAGGCCGCAACTTCGCGGTGACGATCCAGGGCGACGTCGTCGAAGGCATCCAGGGCCCGACGGTGACGGCGCAGGTGTGGCCGCAGCTGCAGGCGCTGATGGCGAAGATGCCGCCGGGCTACCGCATCGAGATCGCCGGCGCGGTGGAGGAGAGCAGCAAGGGCCAGGGATCGATCGCCGTCGGCGTGCCGGTGATGCTGTTCATCATCTTCACGCTGCTGATGCTGCAGCTGCAGAGCTTCAGCCGCGCCATGCTGGTGTTCCTCACCGGGCCGCTGGGCATCGCCGGCGTCGCCGCGGCGCTGCTGCTGCTGAACCGTCCCTTCGGTTTCGTCGCGCTGCTGGGGGTGATCGCGCTGATGGGCATGATCATGCGCAACTCGGTGATCCTGATCGACCAGATCGAACAGGACCGGCGCCGCGGTGTGCCGACCTGGGACGCCATCGTCGAGGCCGCGGTGCGGCGCTTCCGCCCCATCGTCCTGACCGCGGCCGCGGCGGTGCTGGCGATGATCCCGCTGTCGCGCAGCGTGTTCTGGGGGCCGATGGCGGTGGCCATCATGGGCGGGCTCGTCGTCGCCACCGTGCTCACGCTGCTGGCCTTGCCCGCCATGTATGCGGCATGGTTCCGTGTGCGGCGACCTGAAGGCGAGGCCGCGGCGGCAGGGTAAAATGCGCGGTTCGCCGACCTCGGCAGCCCATCCGCGCGGGTGGCGAAATTGGTAGACGCACCAGGTTTAGGTCCTGACGCCTTCACCGGCGTGCCGGTTCGAGTCCGGCCCCGCGCACCAGCATCCTCAAGCCCACTTCTAGAGACAACATGGCCGTCAACGTCGAAACCCTGGACAAGCTCGAACGCCGCATCACGCTCACGCTGGCGGCCGACACCATCAACGGCGAAGTCGAGTCGCGGCTGAAGAAGCTCTCGCGCACCGTCAAGGCCGACGGCTTCCGTCCCGGCAAGGTGCCGATGTCGGTGGTGGCGCAGCGCTACGGCTACTCGGTGCAGTACGAGGTCGTCAACGACCGCGTCGGCCAGGCCTTCAACGAGGCCACCAACGAGGCCAAGCTGCGCGTCGCCGGCCCGCCCAAGATCACGCAGAAGGAAGCCGCGCCCGAAGGCCAGATGGCCTTCGACGCCACGTTCGAGGTCTACCCGGAAGTCAAGATCGGCGACCTCGGTGCGGCCGAGGTCGAGCGCATCAGCACCGAGGTGAGCGAAGCCGCCATCGATCGCACGATCGAGATCCTGCGCAAGCAGCGCCGCACCTTCGGCCTGCGCCCCCACGCCGAGGGTGCCGTGGAAGGCGACCGCGTGACCATCGACTTCGAAGGCAAGATCGACGGCGAACCCTTCGACGGCGGCAAGGCCACGGCCTTCCAGTTCATCATCGGCGAAGGGCAGATGCTGGCCCAGTTCGACCAGGCCGTGCGCGGCATGAAGGTGGGCGAGAGCAAGACCTTCCCGCTGCAGTTTCCGGCCGACTACCAGGGCAAGGACGTCGCCGGCAAGGAGGCCGACTTCCTGGTCACGGTGAGCAAGATCGAGGCGCAGAACCTGCCCGCCGTCGACGAGCACCTGGCCAAGGCGCTGGGCATCAAGGAGGCCACCGTCGAGGCGCTGCGCGAGGACGTGAAGAAGAACCTGGAGCGCGAGGTCAAGTTCCGCGTCCAGGCGCGCAACAAGGCGGCGGTGATGGACGCGCTGTCCAACGCGGCGGAGCTTGAACTGCCCAACGCGCTGGTCGCCGGCGAGACCGAGCGCCTGATCGCCAAGGCGCGCGAGGACCTGAAGGAGCGCGGCGTCAAGGACGCCGAAAACGCACCGATCCCGGCCGAGATCTTCAAGCCCCAGGCCGAGCGCCGCGTGCGCCTGGGCCTGGTCGTCTCCGAGCTCGTGCGCCTGCACAACCTGCGCGCCCAGCCCGACCAGCTGCGCGCCCACATCGAAGAGATCAGCCAGAGCTACGAGAAGCCGGCCGATGTGATGCGCTGGTACCTCGGCGACCGCCAGCGCATGGCCGAGGTCGAGGCGGTGGTGATCGAGAACAACGTGACCGAGTTCGTGCTCAAGCAGGTCAAGGTGATCGACAAGGTGCTACCGTTCGACGACCTGATGAACACCGCCTGAAGCCACGGCTCCACGCATGACCCTGGAAAGAACCGCATGAGCTATACCGAGACCACCGGCCTGGGCATGGTGCCCATCGTCATCGAGCAGTCGGGCCGCGGCGAGCGCGCTTACGACATCTACAGCCGCCTGCTGCGCGAGCGCATCGTGTTCCTGGTCGGCCCGGTGAACGACGGCACCGCCAACCTGGTCGTGGCGCAGCTGCTGTTCCTGGAGAGCGAGAACCCCGACAAGGACATCTTCCTCTACATCAATTCGCCGGGCGGCAGCGTGAGCGCAGGGCTGTCGATCTACGACACGATGCAGTTCATCAAGCCCGACGTCTCAACGCTGTGCATGGGCATGGCCGCCAGCATGGGCAGCTTCCTGCTGATGGCCGGCGCCAAGGGCAAGCGCTCGGCGCTGCCGAATTCGCGCGTCATGATCCACCAGCCTTCGGGCGGCGCCCAGGGCCAGGCCACCGACATCGAAATCCAGGCGCGCGAGATCATCAAGACCCGCGAGCAGCTCAACAAAATCTACGCCGACCGCACCGGCCAGCCGCTGGACCGCATCGCGGCCGACATGGAGCGTGACATGTGGATGTCGCCGTCCGAAGCCAAGGACTACGGCCTCATCGACCAGGTGCTCGACAAGCGCGCCTGACCCAGGCGTTTCGCGTTGGCGGCGGGGCCGCTGCAGCACCGCTTTCCGGCCCCTTTTCACGCCGGCAAGGGCCGGGGCAGTTGGTCTATGATGCCGCTGCTTCCCGCGCACAACTCCGCACCCAAAACCATCCATGGCCGAAAAGAAGGGCGCCTCAGGCGAAAAGGTTCTCTACTGCTCCTTCTGCGGTAAGAGCCAGCACGAGGTCAAGAAGCTCATCGCCGGGCCTTCGGTGTTCATCTGCGACGAGTGCATCGAGCTGTGCAACGACATCATCCGCGATGAAGTGCCGGCTGAAAGCCCGGCCGCCAAGAACGCCAAGTCCGACCTGCCGGTGCCCTCTGAGATCAAGGGCAGCCTCGACCAGTACGTGATCGGTCAGGAAGTCGCCAAGCGCACCTTGTCGGTGGCGGTCTACAACCACTACAAGCGTCTCAAGCACATGGGGGCGAATGCCTCCAAGGACGAGGTCGAGCTGACCAAGAGCAACATCCTGCTCATCGGCCCCACGGGCTCGGGCAAGACGCTGCTGGCGCAGACACTGGCGCGGCTGCTCAACGTGCCTTTCGTCATCGCCGACGCCACCACGCTGACCGAAGCCGGCTACGTGGGCGAGGACGTCGAGAACATCATCCAGAAGCTGCTGCAGAACTGCAATTACGACGTCGAGCGGGCGCAGCGCGGCATCGTGTACATCGACGAGATCGACAAGATCAGCCGCAAG
>CAIWPS010000650.1 GCA_903914615.1 uncultured beta proteobacterium
GCCGTGCGCGCCATCGGCGCACGCACGGTGGTGGCCACGGACACCGATGCGCAGCGCGAGTTCGTGCAGTCGCTGGGCTTCGAGGACGCGGTGGCCGGCGTGGTCTCGCTGGAGGACATCCGGCGCCGCCAGGGTGCCAACTTCGACTGGCCGAAGACCATGCCCCGCCTGGCCGACGCCAAGGTCGACATCGAGACCTTCCGCCTCGGCGTGCGCGACTTCCAGGACCGCACGCTGAAGCCCTTCGGCGCCGCGGTGGGCGCGCTGCTGAAGAGCCCCGACAACCCGCGCGGCGCCCCCGACCTGATCCTGGAGCGCGCGGGCCACGACGCCCTGGGCGTCAGCACCGCGCTGGTCAAGCCCTTCACCGGCCGCGTCGTCTATTGCGAAGAGATGGCCGGCCGCCGCTATGCCTTCTACGCGCCGCAGGTGTGGACACGGCAGCGCCGCATCCTGATGCCGACGGCCAGCATCCTGGGCACGCACCTGTGCAACGCCTACGAGGTCACGCGCATGAACGACATGGTGGCCGCCGGCCTGCTGGACGTGACCGAGCCCACCGTCGTGCCCTGGCACGACCTGCCCGCCGCCCACCAGGCCATGTGGGACAACAAGCACCAGGGCGCCAACTACGTCGTCAACCACGCGCTGCCGTCCCCCGGCCTGCGCAGCCGCGACGCCCTGTTCGAAGCCTGGGCCGCCGGCGAACGCGCCTGAGCCCGCTGCCACCGCATCCAAACCCGGGAGACCCGACATGCCCAGAACCAAGGCCGCCGCCGAGGCTGCATCACCCCACAGCCCAGCGTCCGGCCGCCTGGCCGGCAAGGTGGCGCTGATCACCGGCGCCGCCGGCAACCTGGGCGGCGAGATCGTGCGCCACTACCTGCGCCAGGGCGCCCTGGTGGTGTTGTCGGGCCGCACGCGGGCGCGGCTGAACGCGGCACTCGACGCCGCGCTCACCGACTCCGGCGTGGCGCCGGCGCAGGCCGACGCCGTGGTCATGGACGGCGCCGACCCCGAGAGCGTGCGCCAGGGCATCGCCGAGATCATCGCCCGCCATGGCCGGCTGGACATCCTGGTCAACAACGCCGGCTCGGCCGGGCCGCGGCAGCCGCTGGAGAAGGTGCCGCTGACGCCCGACGAGCTCGAGGCGCTGCGCGCCGAAGGCAGCGCCGACACCGAGACGCTGGCGCAGGCCACGCGCAACATCCTCGGCGTGTCGTGGAACATGCTGCGCGCGGCGGCGCCGGTGCTGCAGGCCGGGGCCTCGGTGATCAACGTCTCGACCATCTTCTCGCGCACCCAGTACTACGGCCGCACCGCCTACGTGGTGCCCAAGGCGGCGCTGAACGCGCTGTCGCGCCAGTTGTCCGAGGAACTGGGCGAGCGCGGCATCCGCGTCAACACCGTGTTTCCCGGGCCCATCCGCAGCGAACGCATCCGCAGCGTGTTCGCCACGATGGACCAGCTCAAGGGCGCCGAGCCCGGCGCCACCGCGGCCGAGTTCTTCGACCTGATGACGCTGCAGCGCGCCCTCGACGACGCGCCGCCGCAGAAGGACTTTCCCATCCCGCGCGACGTCGCGCACACCTGCGTCTTCCTGGGCAGCGACGAGTCGGCCGCCTTCAACGGCCACGACTTCGAGGTCACCCACGGCATGCGCGTGCGCAAGGAGAGCCGCAGCACCTGGGTCAGCCGGCCGACGATGCGCACCGTCGATGCCCACGGGCAGACGGTGCTGGTGGCCGCCGGCGACCAGGTGGACGACGCCGTCGGCATCGCGCGCCTGCAGGCCGAGGTGGGCGCGCACGTGATCCTGGGCCTGGCCAGCGCGGCCGACTGCGCGCTGGCGCGCGACCGCCTGGCCGGCCTGCGCAGCGACCAGCGCATCGACGTGCGCGTGTTCGACCGCGTCGACCCCGCCACCATGGACGCCGCGCTGGCCGAGGACCACGGCGGCCCGATCAGCGGCGCCATCATCCTGCCCGCCCACGGGGCCGACCGCTACACCGGCAGCCTGGCCGGTGCCAGCGACCTCGACATGGAGAGCTTCGTCGACGACGAACTCGGCGGCGCCATCGCCGTGGCGCGCAAGCTCAGCCGCTACTGGAAGGACCGGCGCGACCTGTTGCAGGAGCCGCGCTTCGTCTTCATCACGAACGGGGGCGGGGGCAGCGACGGCAGCGCTGCCGGGCTGCCCTGGGCCAACCTGCTGCGCTCGGCGATGGAGGAACTGATCCGCGTCTGGCGCGACGAGAGCGAGGTCGACGTGCGCCTGGGCCGCCGCAAGTTCCGCGAATGGGGCAACCAGATCATCCGCTACGACAACACCGAGGCCGAGAACCTGCCGTTCACCGCCGGCCATGCGGCGCGTCTGCTGTTCAAGGAGCAGCGCATCCGCCAGGTCAACCTCTACCTGCCGGGCAGCATCGTCGAGGCCAGCGGCGCGCGCCGCGCCACCGTGGGCTTCACCGAGAACCTGGCCGGCCTGCACATCGGCAAGGTGGCGCTCATCACCGGTGGCTCGGCCGGCATCGGCGGGGCGGTGGCGCGCCTGCTCGCGCTGGGCGGCGCCAAGGTGATGCTGGCGGCGCGCGGCGAGCGCGAACTGCAGGCCGCGCGCGCGCGCATCGTCGGCGAGCTCGAGGACATCGGCTACTCGGGCGCCGAGCGCCGCGTCGGCATCCTGCCGGGCGTCGACGTCGGACGCATCGAGACCCTGGTCCCGGCGGTGAAGGCCACGCTGGCCGCCCACGGGCGCATCGACTACCTCATCAACAACGCCGGCGTTTCGGGCGCCGAGGAGATGGCGGTGGACATGAGCGTGCAGGCCTGGAACGCCACGCTCGACGCCAACCTGGTGTCCAACGACGCGATGATGCGCGAGGTGCTGCCGCTGATGAAGGCGCAGGGCAGCGGCTACATCCTCAACGTGTCCAGCTTCTTCGGCGGCGAGAAGTACCTGGCCGTGGCCTACCCCAACCGCAGCGACTACGCGGTGAGCAAGGCAGGCCAGCGTGCCCTGGTGGA
>CAIWPS010000651.1 GCA_903914615.1 uncultured beta proteobacterium
CATTGGGTGGACTCCATCGTCGCTGCCATCGACGCCGGGCTGCACGTGGCCAGCGGCCTGCACGTGCGGCTGGGCAGCGTGCCGGCCATTGCTGCGGCGGCGGCCCGGCGCGGCCGCCAGCTGTTCGACGTTCGCCACAGCAGCCAGACCTTCAGCACCGGCAAAGGCACCCGCCGCAGCGGGCTGCGCCTGCTGACCGTGGGCACCGACTGCTCGTCGGGCAAGAAATACACCGCGCTCGCGCTCGAACGCGCGCTGCGCGAGCGCGGCGTCGACGCCGACTTTCGAGCGACCGGCCAGACCGGGGTCTTCATCTCGGGCCGCGGCATCGCCATCGACGCGGTCGTGGCCGACTTCATCTCGGGCGCGGTCGAGTGGCTGGCCCCAGCTGCGGCGCCCACGCACTGGGACGTCATAGAAGGCCAGGGCTCGCTGTTCCATCCTTCGTTCGCCGGCGTCACGCTCGGCCTCCTGCACGGCGCGCAGGCCGACGCCTTCGTGGTCTGCCACGAGCCGACGCGGCGCACGATGCGCGGCGTGCAACACCCCTTGCCATCGATCGCCGAGGTCATCGACCTCACCGTGCGCTGCGGCAGCCTGACCAACCCCCAGATCCGCGCCGTGGGAATCGCGGTCAACACCGCCGCGCTGGACGACGCGGCGGCACGCGCGCTGCTGGCCTCGCTGGCCGAAGAGCACGGCCTGCCGGCCAGCGATCCGGTGCGCTACGGCGTGGCGTCGATCGCCGAGCGCCTGCTGGCCGAGTTCGCGACACCGGGATCGCCGTCTGCCCGAGGCTGACGATCGGCCGGCCCGATCGCTGCGGCGCTTCCTCGCAGCCCGGGAACTGCATGCCCACGGGAAATGAAGTGGGCTTGCGGCTCGGGATTCAGAAGTCTAGCAACGACGACCTCAGCCTGAGGGTCTTCGCCCAGCGGGCAGCCACCCGTACAGGGGCGATCGACGGCATCTCTAGCGGCAGCACGGACCCGGGAAACAGGTCCAGCATCCCGGCCTCACGAAGTGGAGCCGCAACACTGCCTGAGATCCGGAACCCCGGATCACGTCACTGGATGGCCTTGATGCCCGGCGGTCGCCATCGTCCGTCCAGTGCCTCTGGCTTTGGCCAGTACAGGCGCATCGTGACGTTGAAGGGGCCTTCGGGCGCCGGGAGCCAGTTCGACTGGCGGGCCGGGTCTGGTGGATCCTTTTGGATAAGCAGATTCAGCGATCCGTCCGCCTCGTAATGGAGTGGCATCCAACTACTCAGCGCGTAACGGCCGATCGCATTTGGGACAAAAAACGAGTCCGGCGTGTACATCGTGACCGACCAGAACGCCCGGGCGGGTGGCAGTTGATCCCTTTCGAAGTGCAGCACATAGCGTCTATCGCCCGTCAGCGCCTGGCCTTCGGCATCGACATAGGCCGTGGGATAAATGGTGTCGGCAGGCAGATTGGCGGCCAATCCGAGCAGCGCGACCTGCGCGCGAACCGCGTAGTTGGTGCCGAAGTTGCCGAGGATCGCGGGC
>CAIWPS010000652.1 GCA_903914615.1 uncultured beta proteobacterium
CAGGGCGACGGACTCGCTGTTGGAGTTCCTCAAGACGCTGTGACTATGCGCAGAACCCGGTCGCCGACTCCAGTCCCCTCACGAGGCAGATTCGTCGCCCAGCCAAGTCAAGCTGTTCATAACTGGGACCTGTGCATAACGACCCTGAACGGACATTCGCTGTCCTGATCTCGCCGCCCCGAAGCCGCCGGTCGGGCCCGCACACAGACCCCGTTGGCCCCCCGCGCCTGAGGGCGCCCATCGGCAGACAGCATTCAGGGCGATTGAGGCAAAACGCAACGCTTGAAACCGTGCGGGCTCACCACTTCGGGAGCCTTGCGTGCAAGCCATCGGCCGGCAGCCCCAGCGGGCGCCGGATGGCGCCCCTGTCCACTACGAGCGCTACCGCCCGGAACAGACCACGCTGTACCGCCTGGTGCAGCAGCACGCGACGACCTTCTTCGCCCAGGCCGAGGACGCTGCCGGCGCCGATCTGCCGCAGTTCGTCAAAGACACCTCGACGCCTTCCTGGATTGCAGCATCCTGGCGCATGGCTTCCTGCGCCTGCACTGCGGCGACTGCAGCCACGACAAGCTGGTGGCGTTCAGTTGCAAACGGCGCGGGTTTTGCCCGTCGTGCGGAGCCTGGCGCATGGCGCAGACGGCGGCGCACCTGGTCGACCACGTCATCCCGCATGTGCCGGTGCGCCAGTGGGTGCTGTCGCTGCCGATCCCCCTGCGCCTGCTGCTGGCCGCACAGCCCAAGCTGATGACGCCGGTGCTGCAGGTGGTGCAGCGCGTGATCACGCGCCACCTGCTCGGCCAGGCCGGGCTCAAGGCCGACGAGGCTGACAGCGGTGCGGTCACGCTGATCCAACGCTTTGGCTCGGCCGCCAATCTCAACATTCATCTTCACTGCCTGGTCCTGGACGGCGTCTACCGGCGCAGCGCCGACGGCACGCCGGAGTTAGTCGAAGCCCCCGCGCCAACCGACCAGGCGCTGCAGGCGGCGTTGCACAAAGTCATCACCCGCACGATGAAGATGCTCACCCGTCGGGGGGTGTTGGTCGAGGAGGAGGGTTCAACCTACGTGGCCGACAACGACGGTGATTCGGACGAAGCGCGCGTACTCAGGCCGCTGCAGGCCGCCGCGTGTACCTATCGGATAGCCTTCGGCCCGCGTGCTGGCCAGAAGGTGCTGACGGTGCAGGGCGCCATGCCAAGGGACAAAGACTTCAAGCAGACGCTGTGCGCCGACATCGACGGCTTCAGCCTGCACGCCGCCGTGCGCTGCGGCGCTGACGACCGGCAGGCGCTGGAGCAGTTGTGCCGCTACATCACCCGGCCGGCCCTGGCCAACGAGCGCGTGCAGACCAACGCTGCCGGGCAGGTGGTGCTCAAGCTCAAGACCCCCTGGCGCGACGGCACCACGCATCTGGTCATTTCGCCGCTGGAGTTCATGCAGCGGCTGGCGGCGCTGGTGCCCCGCCCGCGTTTGCACCTGATTCGGTTCCATGGCGTGCTGGCCCCCAACGCCAAGCTGCGCGCGATGGTGGTGCCGCAAGAGCCTGAAGCGCCCGAAGCAAAGCCCGCCGCGTGCGAGGCGAACTGCGCGCACCACCGACCAGTGCGCCTGAGCTGGGCCAAGTTGCTCAAGCGTGTGTTCGACCTCGACCTGGAGCACTGCCCGAACTGCGGTGGCGAGCTGAAGATCATTGCGGCGATCCTGGAGCAGCCGGTGATCGAGAAGATCCTTACGCACCTGGGGTTGCAGGCCAGGGCACCGCCTCGTGCGCCGGCCCGAGGCCAGGCGCTGCAAGCGGCCTGACGCTTCCCAACCGCGACAGTTCAGGCGACCCGGCGAGCCGGGCCGATGGGGTCGGCTGCGTCCGAGCGTTCGCGGGACCGATGGAAGCGAGCTGGCGACCAGGGATACCCCGCGGCAGGCGCCCAAGAGGGACGACTTTCGGCTGGGCTGTCACAGCTCAACAGTCTTGCGCCACCCTCAAAGACCGACACGCAGGCATCGAGGGCCGTGTTCGCGGCGCCTTGTTTAAGGAAAAAAGGCGTTTGAAAAACTTATCCTCATGCGCGCGTGCTGCTCGAGGTCGGGCCGGTTCGCTCAGGCCGGCATCGGCTTGAGACCGATGACGCGGCTGTACCGCAACGAGTCCTGCAGTTTCAGCACCGCGTTCGACTTTGGCGAACCTGTGGCAGGGGCCGCACATTCGGTGAGCGTGGCCGGAATGAAATGGCCTGGCGCCCGGAACACTTCTCCCATGTGGGCCTCGAGGAGCCCTACCCCGGTGTGAATTTCGCGCCGCTCAGATCCACGCGCTGGTTCTCGATTTGTCCGCATCGCGGCGCCTGCTGCGTACATGCCGCGGTGGACGGACCCCTGAGAACCCGCAGGATCGAGACGGCCGCGCACTGCACAACTGGCCGGTGTGGCTGCAAGCTTTGCCGCGCGGCGGGCGG
The DNA here is from genome assembly GCA_903914615.1 of uncultured beta proteobacterium. Classification (GTDB taxonomy): domain Bacteria; phylum Pseudomonadota; class Gammaproteobacteria; order Burkholderiales; family Burkholderiaceae_C; genus Rubrivivax. Next base: position 2,457 of record CAIWPS010000652.1, read on the forward strand.
GCTGCAGGCGCTGCGCCGCCGCCTGATGCAAGAATCGCTGCATGGCGGAAGAACCCCTCACGGTCACCCTGCGCGCAGCGCATGCGGGAGACCGCTCTGCCGCCGACCGCGCCTACGCGGCGCTGTACCCGACGCTGCTGAGGATCGCCCGCGCGCGCTTGCGTGTGCACCAGCCCAACACGCTGCTCGACACCCAGGGCCTCGTGCACGAGACCTTCATGCGCTTCGTGCGGGCCGACAAGCTGGCCATCGAAGACCGCAGGCACTTCTTCACCTATGCGGCCAAGACCATGCGCAACATCGTCATCGACTTTGCGCGCAAGCGCCAGGCCGAACGGCGCGGTGGCGGTGCCGACCACGTGACGCTGGACAGCCGCGTCTTCGGCGACATGGATCAGGACCGGTCGCTGATCGACATCGACGCCGCGCTGCGCGAGCTGGAGGCGCGCGAGCCGGCGCTGGCGCACGTCGTCGAGATGCGCTATTTCGGCGGCTACACCGACCAGGAGATTGCCCAGGCGATGGACATCTCCGACCGCACGGTGCGTCGCCATTGGGACAAGGCGCGGGCCTTCATGCTGGCCCAGCTGCAGGCCTGACGGCGCGGCACCGCCTGGCATGGTGGTACTGAGATGGTGGTACTGAGCGCCCCCAAGGCCTGGCTGCGCCCAGCAGCCCGCCCCCACGGAGGTTCAAGCAAAGTGGCGAAGCCACATTTGCTTGTGAGGCCGGCGTCAACGCAAACGCCATGACCGTCCCTGCCGAACTCTGGCCGCATGTTTCGCGCCTCTTCGATGCCTGGCTCGACCTGGAGCCGTCCCAGCGAAGTGCCTGGCTCGCGCGTCTGGAGATCGACGCGCCGGTGCAGGCCGGCCACCTGCGCCGTCTGATCGCCGCGCACGTGCGCCCGGCCGGCGATGACGCGCTGAGCACGCCGCCCGCAGAGGCCATCATCGCCGCGCTGGCCGACCACGGCTGGGCGGGCGTGCTGCGGCCCGGGCAGATGCTCGGGCCCTACCGCCTGGTGCAGCCGCTGGGGCAGGGCGGCATGGCCGAGGTGTGGCTGGCCGAGCAGACCGTCAACGTGCTGCGCAAGGTGGCGCTGAAGATTCCGCACGCCGGGCTCGAGGACGCGCAGGCCACCGCCGCGCGCTTCGCGCAGGAACGCGACTTCCTGGCCGGGCTGGAGCATCCGCACATCGCGCGCCTGTACGACGCCGGGGCCAGCGCCGAAGGCCTGCCCTACCTCGCGATGGAGTGGATCGACGGCATGCCCATCACGCGCTACGCCGACGCGCAGCGCCTGAGCGTGGAGGCGCGCCTGCTGCTGTTCCAGCAGGTGCTGCAGACCGTGCGATTCGCCCATGCGCGGCTGGTGATCCATCGCGACATCAAGCCTTCGAACATCCTGGTCACGCCCGACGGCCAGATCAAGCTGCTCGATTTCGGCATCGCCCGCCTGCTGGGCGACGCCTACGCCGACGCCGCAGCGCCGGCCTCGTCGCCGGTCCGTGCGCTGACGCCCGACGCCGCCTCGCCCGAGCAGCTGGCCGGCGAGCCGCTGGCGACCACGTCCGACGTGTACTCGCTGGGGGTCGTGCTTTACGAGCTGCTGACCGGTTGCAGGCCCTATCGCCTCGACCTCGACCGCGGCAGCCAGGGCCTTGTTGCGCTGCATGCGGCGCTCATGGCGATGCCCGTCACATCGCCCAGCGCGCTGCCGCCCGATGCCGAGCGCGCCGCGCTGCGCAGTACGACGCCGCAGCGGCTGCGTCGCGCATTGCGCGGCGATCTCGACGCCATCATCGCCAAGGCCCTGAAGAAGCAGGCCGCGCAGCGCTACGACAGCGTCGAATCGATGGCCGCGGACCTCGCGCGCCACGTGCGCCGCGAACCGGTGCAGGCGCGCGACGGTGGCTGGGTCTATGTCGCCGGCCGCGCACTGTCGCGCCATCGCGCGGCTTCCACGGCGACCGCGCTCGTGCTGCTCGCCATCACCGCCGGCGTCGTCGGCATGGCGTGGCAGGCCCGTGTGGCGCGGCAGGAGGCCGACCGCGCCTCGGCCGTGAAGAACCTGCTGCTCGACGTCTTCAAGGCCAGCGACCCGCGCATTGCATCGGATCGGCCGCGGGGTCAGATCACCGCGCGCGAACTGTTGGACGCCAGTGCCGCACGCGTCGAGCACGACCTTGCCGCGCAGCCCGATCTGCTGGTCGAGCAGCTCGGCGTGCTCGACGATCTCTACCGCCAGCTCAGCGAGGAAGAACGCGCCGCTGCCATCGAGGCCCGGCTGGTCGAGCTGGCCCGGCGCTATCCCGGGCGCTACCTGGCGGTCGAGATCGATGTCCTGATCTCGCAGGTGGACGAGGCGCTGAACGTGCCCGACCGGCCGCGCGCGAACGCGGGCCTGGCTCGCCTGGACGCGATGATCCACCGTGCCGGTCTGGACGAGTCCGTTCAGCGCGCCGTCTGGTGGATGGAGAAGGCACGCGCCGAGCTTCCTGAGCAGATCGAAGCGCAGCGCGCCGACTACGAGCGCTCGCTGGCCCTCTTCGAGCGCGACGCGCCGCGCGATGCGACCAAGGTGACGCTGCTTGGTCAGATGGGCCGGCTGGCGGTCGGCCAGCAACAGTTCGAAGCCGCGGCGGAGCGCTTCCGCCAGGCACTGGCCGCCGCGGAGCAGTCGAGCCCGCGCAACGACGCCGAGACCGCCAACATGTGGGCCGGCCTGGGGCAGGCGCTGAGGAACCTGGGCCGAACCGACGAAGCCCTGACCGCCTACCGGACCGCGGCCGCGATCTCGCTGCGCACCTACGGCACCCACAGCCGCTACTACTGGGTGTCGCAGGCCCAGTATGCGCAGTTGCTGCACCTGAGCGGCCGGCGCGACGAAGCCATGCAGGCCTTCGAGACCTTGCGCGCCGTGGTGCCCGATCCACCCACCAGCTCCAGCGCCGCCGAAGCCCTCTTCCTCATCGCGCAGCGCACCGCGGCCCAGGGCGAGCCCTTGCGTGCGCTGGCCGTGCTAGAAGCCGACGAGCGTTACCAGAAGGACCACCCCGACGTGGACTTTGCCTTGCGGCGCTCGCGCCTGACGCTGGGCGACGCCTACGCTGCCGCCGGCCGCCGCGACGACGCACGGCGCACCCTGAAGGCAGCCTACGAGGACTTTGCCGCGCACGACACGGAAGCGTCACCCGCACGGATGGCGGCCACCGAACGCTGGGCCAGGCAGTTGCTCGACGATGGCCAGGCCGACGAGGCGCGCCGGCTGTTTCAGTCCGTCGTGCAGGCCGATGCCGGCCGGCACCTGGCGTATGCCGCACTGGCGCGGGCCGGATGGGCGCTGGCGGAGCTGCGCCTGAATCACCCCGCAGCCGCGCTGCCGCTGGCCAGCGAGGCGCTGGCGGACTGGCAGCGCGTCACGGGCTTGAGCGATGTGCGCTTCGAGCCGCGCATCCGCCGGGCGCAGGCGCGCGCCCTGTTGGCCTCGGGCGATTTCGCTGCGGCGAAATCGGCCGCCGCCACGGCTCTGGCTGAGAGCCGGCAATACGACGCGCCCGGGGCCGCCTCTATTGCGGAGGCCGCCGAACTGGTCCGCCTGGCCCAGGCCGGCTTGTCCAGACACTGACAGGCTCCGGTCTTCCCGGCCGGCACCCGAAGCGCCGCAGCGCCAGGCCGCGGGCAAGGGCTGCCGCAGCGCCGCACCCCCCGGTCAAGGGGGAAGAGGATAGGCGCCTGTCCGGCTGCGGTGGGCGGCTGCGTACATGCAGCCACCAATGCACCCATCCGCTGACAGGAGCCGTCTTCATGAACCTCACTCTGCCAGGTCTGCATCCCGACCAGGGCGACGCCGCCCCGCGCCTTCGCCCACTGGCCCTCATGGTGGCCCTGGCCTTGGCCTTGGCGCTCCCCGGTGCGCAAGCCGCACCGGCCGTGGCGCATTGGACGGTCACCGACCTCGGAACCCTGGGTGGCACGTTCAGCGCGGGCTCTGGCATCAACAACGCTGGGCAGGTGGTCGGGACGTCGTTCACGCCGGGAGACGACTCTGAGCACGCCTTCCTGTTCAGCAACGGCACGATGACCGACCTGGGCACCCTGCCAGGCGGGAGCTACAGCCACGGCATCAGCGTGAACGCCGCCGGCCAGGTGACCGGTTACGCCGGCACCGCCGGGGGCACAGCCAACCGGGCCTTCCTGTACAGCAATGGCACGATGACCGATCTGGGCGCGTTGGGCGGAAGCTTGAGCGCTGGCTACGGTATCAACGCCGCCGGGCAGGTGACCGGATCGGCCTACACCTCTGGCAACGCGGCGGCACGCGCCTTCCTGTACAGCGGCGGCGCGATGATCAGCCTGGGTACCCTCGGCGGAAGCAACAGCTACGGCTACGGCATCAACGATGCCGGGCAAGTCACCGGCTACTCCGACACCGTCGGCAACGCGACCCCGCACGCCTTTCTCTACAGCTCCGGCGCGATGACCGACCTGGGCACCCTGGGCGGCTCGAGCAGCTACGGCACCGCCATCAACAGCGCGGGACAGGTCACCGGATACAGTGCGACGATCAATGGAGGCAGCGATGCTTTCCTTTACGGCAACGGCAAGCTGACGGACCTCGGCACGCTGGGCGGCACCGGGAGCTACGGCTACGCGATCAACAGCGCCGGGCTGGTGGCCGGGACCAGCAACACCGTGGGCAACGGCAGCCCGCATGCCTTCCTGTACGGCAACGGCGCCATGCGGGACCTCAACGGCTTCAACGGCATCGCCGGCAGCGGCCTGACGCTGACCGATGCGCGTGGCATCAACGACGTGGGCCAGATCACAGGCTTCGCATCGAACGGCCACGCCTACATCGCCACGCTCGACACCGTCGTCTGGGAATCGGGCAGCAGCGGCCTGTGGGACGCCACCACGGGCTGGTCGGCGGGCATCAACCCGAATCCGAACACCGCCGTCTTCATCGACCCCATGCACAACCTGACCGTGACCGGCCCGGCAGGCGCGGTCACCATCCAGAGCCTGAACATCGGCGGCGACGCCACCGGCAACAACGGCATCGCCACCCTCGACCTCGCGGGCAGCGCACTGACCGTGACGGGGGCGCTGGGCAGCTTGACCACCATCAGCCTGAAAGGCGTGCTCTCGGGCGACGGCTCGATCAGCGGCGCGGTCAGCAACCTGGGCACCGTCAATGCCACCAACCTGACCTTGCCTGACGGGCTGACCAACGATGGCGTGGTCACCGGTAACGGGCGCCTGAACACCAACCTCAGCAACACGGCCGGCGGCACCGTGCAGCTGGTTGCGGGTCAGAGCCTGCTGCTGTCAGGCTCGGCGCACGTCAACGACGGCATCGTGCAGCTGAACGGCGGCGCCAGCCTGCGCGTGGTGGGCACCTTCACCAGCGAAAGCAGCGCCGAGCTGAACGTGGCGGGGGGCTCGGCGGCACGCTTTTCGTCATCCGTTGTGAATGGGGGTGACGTCAGCATCACCGGCGCCTCGAGCGCGCGCTTCGATCTCGACACCAGCAACGCGGCCGGCGGGCGCATCATCCTGGACAACGGCACGGCGCGGTTCACGGGCGGGCTGACCAATACCGGCCAGCTGCTGGTGAGCTACGGCGGCGCGACAGTCTATGGCGCGGTGACGACCACGAGCGGCGGGCAGATCATCCTCAGCGCCAACAGCAGCTCGGCCTTCTATGGCGCGGTCGATGTGCAGTCGGGCGCCGAACTGCGCGTGTCGGCGGGCAGCACGGCCACCTTCTTCGGCCCCGTCTATCAGCGCACCGGCTCGCTGTTCAGCGGCGCAGGCGCCAGCTTCTACGAGGGCGGCCTGTCCGTGGGCGCGTCACCGGGCTTCGGGGTCAACCAGGGCGATGTCACCTTCGGCAGCAGCAACACCTACCTGGCCGAGATCGGCGGCACCACCGCCTGCACGCTGGCCTGCGGCACGGATGACGCGCTGAAGAACAGCAGCTTCGACAAATACGTGGTGGGCGGCCACCTCACTTTCGGCGGCACGCTCAAGCTCACATCGTGGCAAGGCTTCGTGGCGCAGGCCGGCGACCGCTTCGACCTGCTGGACTGGGGCAGCGAGAGCGGCAGCTTCAGCAGCATCGACGCCAGCGGCCTGCTGCTGGCGCCGGGCACCCAGCTCGACACCAGCCAGCTCTACAGCACCGGCGAGATCAACGTGACCGCCGTGCCCGAGCCCGCAGCGTTGGCGCTGTGGGCCGGCGGGCTGGGCCTGTTGGCGGTGCGCTCGCGAGTTCGCCTGCGCCGTCAGCAGGCGCCTGCGACACCCCCTGTTTGAAGGCCGGGGCAGGTGTCCGGATCAGCGAGCGCGTGGCGTACATCCCGTCGCCTGCGTCTAGCGGCTCAGGCTGCCCACCCACTGTCAAGGAGGATGCTCATGTCGTACCCGAAGTTCGCGCCGGCCCGTCGCAAGCTGGCACTGTCGGCCCTGTCCCTGGCGGCCCTGCCGGTATGCGCGCAATCGCTGTTGCTGGACAATTTTGCCGCCCCCACACCGGCTGTTGATCCGAGCGCCAGCTCGCAGACCTTTGTCGTCTCCACCCCAGGCACTTACGCGGGCGAGGCAGGCCAGGCGCGCGACGCCTATTTCTGGGAATACAACCCGGGCGCCAGCGCGTCCAGCGCCAGCGTGGGCGCAGGGTCAGCCACCGTCAACGCTGGCGGTGCCGGCGGCTACGGTGAACTCACGCTCGGCTATGGTGCCTACGCCATTGCCATCGGTGTGCCGCTGGTCCAGGGTCCGGCCTTGGGCCTGAACCTCACGTCCTATGGCGAGTTGCAAGCCAGCTTCTCCAATGTCAATCACACATTGAATCTGATCGTCGGGTTCTACACATCGAACCCGCTGCCGGGCGGCCAGTATTACTGGGACGGTGAAATCAATCTCACGCCCGCGGTGCCGGGCGGACCCGCAACGGGCAACCTGATCTTCACCGGCGACAACGCCGAGACCTTCAATTTCGCGCAGGTTGACGGCATCGAATTCATCGTCGATCGCGCCGCACAGTCTGACGGCAATGTCTATTCGCTGACCGCACTGCAATTCACGCAGGCGGTTCCCGAGCCCGCGTCCCCGGCGCTGCTGCTGGCCGGGCTGGTGGCGATGGGTGCCTGGCGGCAACGACGTTGCGGCGGCGCGAAGCGCTGAACGCCTGGCCGACGCCGACAGCGGCACCCCCTAACGTCGAGAGGAAGCTTCATGAGATTCGGGAATCAGGCCGCAGGGCACTTCAAGCAAGGCAGGGCTGCGGCTTCCAAGCTCGACGCTGAGCGCCGAACAGTCGTGCGCCGCCGGACTTTGCGCAGCCCGGCGAGCGTGCTCGCCCTGGCCGCTGCCCTGGCCGTGAGTGGCTCCGCCCAGGCCGCCACGCGCGTCTGGAACTGGGCCGGCACCGGCAACTGGTCGGATGCCAGCTCCTGGATCGGCCATGTGCTGCCGGTGAATGGCGATGACGTGCAGATCGGCGCCACGCCCATTGCGGCGCTGCCGGTGAGCGTCAACTTCAATGCCAGCTACTCGGGTGCCGGGCTCGGAACCTTGACCATAGACGCCGTGGCCGGTGGCACCGCCAGCCTGAACCAGTCGTCGCCCAGCAGTGCCATGGTGGCGCAGAGCGAAAACATCGGCCAGACAAGCCTTGCCAATTACTACAACCAGTCTGCGGGGACGAATGTCGCCGGATCGGTGGTTCTCGGCAATGGGCCGGGGGGCGGTACCTACAACCTCATTGGCGGCAGCCTGCAGGCAGGGCAAATAGCGGTTCTCAATTCAAAGAACTACTTCAATCAGACTGGCGGCACGATCACCACCGACACCTACTATTGCGTTACCTTTTCCAATGGGGGCTGTACCCAAAGCGGCGGCACGCTCAGCGTGTCCGCCAGCGGTGCGCTCTACATCGATGGCAATGGCCAGTACACCTTGTCGGGCTCCGGGCAGATTGTCAGCACTGGGTCCGAAGCCGTCGGCGGATGGGGGGTCGCAGGAGGCAATGCCAATTCCTTCGCCCAGTCCGGCGGCAGCAACACCACCCAGACGCTGGCGGTCGGTCTCAACGACGCCGGCATTTACACCCTGAGCGCTGGCTCTTTGCAGGTCTTGGGCACAACCACGGTGGGCGGCGGCGCCACCGGTACCTTCGTGCAGAGCGGTGGCAGCGCAAGCCTGGGTGCTGACCTGATCCTGGCCGGCAATGGGTCTGCCTTCACCCTGGGCGACAGTGATGGGCCGAGCAGCCTGAGCGTGGCCGGGACCCTGCACGTCGGCAGCAGCGGCGCCGGCACCTTCACGCAACTGGGCGGCAGCCTGACCGCAACGACGCTGTCGGTCGGCGAGTCGGCCGCGGCATCCACCTACAGCCAACAAGGCGGCGTCGCCACGGTGGGCGCGGTCTGGGTCGGCACGGCGGGCACCGGCACCGTCAACCTCAGCGGCGGCAGCCTGAATGCGCAGACGCTGCAGGTCGGCAGCAGCGGCGGCAGCGGCACCGTCAACCACTCGGGCAGTGCCAGCGCCAGCTTCGCGTCGCTGGTGGTAGGCGCTGCCGGCAGCACGGGCAGCTACAACCTCAGCGGCGGCACGCTGGCGGCCGGCACGGCCAGCATCGCCAGCGGCGGCAGCTTCGTGCACAGCGGCGGCGACGCCAGCTTCGACAGCCTGAGCCTGGACGGCGGCAGCTACCAGCTCTCAGGCGGTACCTTGACGGCAACGGCCTTTGCCGTCCATGCCGGCAACACCTTCACGATGAGCGGCGGCAGCTACACCGGCACGATGACCAACGAGGGCACCGTCGTCTATGGTGGCGGCAGCTTCCAGGGCGGGCTCGTCAACACCTTGAACGGCTCGCTGGTGCTCAATGCCGTGCTCGAAGCCGGCGGCACGGTGACCAACCAGGGGCTGATCACGCTGAGCCCCGGCGGCGGCCTCGGCGGCGCGCCCTTCGACAACGAGAACCTGGTGACGCTGGCTGGCGGCACCCTGGCCGGCGGCGAGATCGTCAACAACGGCGCCATCACCGGCTGGGGCAGCTTCAGCGGCGGCAGCGGCCTCAGCAACTACGGCGTGCTGACGCAGAGCGGCGGCAACCTTGTCTTCAGCAACAGCGGCAGCAACGTCAACTACAACCTGATCACGCTGGCCGCGGGCCGGCAGCTTCAGCTGGCCGGCAGCACGCTGGCCAACAGCGGCGCATTGCAGCTGAACGGCGCGCAGGTGGTGGGCAGCGGCAGCTTGCAGAACAACGCCGACGGCACGCTGTCGGGCGGCGGCGTGATCAGCGCCGGCTTCGTCAACTTCGGCACCGTGGCGCCGGGCGCGGCCAGCCTGCGCGTCGTGCAGGCGTGGACCAACAGCGGCGTGGTGCAACTGGGCGGCGCGACTTCCAGCGTCACCGGCGGGCTCATCAGCAACCTGGGCACGATCCAAGGCAGCGGCACCGTGGGCGCGGCGGTCAGCAACAGCGGCACCATCGAAGCGCTGGGCGGCAGCCTGATCCTGTCTGGCACGGTGGCCAACAACGCCGGTGGCACGTTGGCCGCCAGCGCGGGCAACAAGTTGCTGGCCACGGCGGGGCTTGCCGACAACGGCGGGCTCATCTCGCTGTCTGGCGGCACCTTCGACAACGGCGGCCAGGCCCTGAACAACAGCGGCCAGATCAGCGGCTGGGGCGTGCTGCGCAGCGGCGGGCTCAGCAACCACGGTCAGGTCACGCTGGCGGCGGGCCAGATCAGCGTCGATGGCGCGGTGACCAACGGCGCCGATGGCCAGTTCACGGTCGCCCATGGCCAGGCCCTGTTCACCGGCGCGGTGATCAACCAGGGCAGCTTCAGCGTCCAGGCCGCCACGGTCACCTTCGCAGCCGGCTTCGTCAACCAAGGCACCTACACCAGCGACCCTTCGGTGCAGAGCTTCAGCGCGCTCACGGTGGGCGCCAGCGGCACACTGGTGGCTGCGGCGGGCGATGTCTTCAAGGTCAGCCAGAGCTTCGTCAACGGCAGCACACTGGCCGCGGCCTGGAACACGCGGCAGGCGACGCTGGTGTTCAGCGGCAATGGCAGCGAGCGGCTCAGCCTGGCCGGCCGGGACTGGGGTGTGGCCGGCGCGGCGCGCAGCGACAACTACGGCTGGGGCACGGTGGAACTGGGCAGCGGCGTGCAGCTGCATGTGGGTGGCGACGCCAGCCACGCCCTCTACACGGGCCTGTTCCTGTTGGACGGCGGGCTGGCACAGCTGGCTAGCATCGACAGCGCAGCCAATGTCTATTACGACCCGACGCTGGCCGGCAATGCCTATCTGCAAGGCCGCACATGGGCATTCGGCAGCGGCGGCGGCAGCCTCATTGCCGCCGCCGTGCCAGAGCCGGCCGGCACCTGGCTGTGGCTGGCAGGCGTGGCTGTGCTGGGCTGGCGGCGAAGGTCCCCCTTGCACCCGTGACCTGCGGGCCGAGCAAGGACCTCCATGCCCGCGGGCCAGGCCTTGCTTCGGGTTCAGCCAGGCCGGCGGCGGCGCACGACCGCACCGACCCCGGCCACGCCGGGCAGCAGCAGCGCCAGCGAAGCCGGCTCGGGCACGGCGCTGACCTGCAAGCTGGTCAAGGTGGCCGTCAGCGTCTTCAGGTTGGAGCCATTGCTGTTGGCCGTGTAGTACGTGAAGGTGCTGAGTGTGGTGTCCAGGTTGGTGGCGAGTTCGGGGCTGGTCAGGAGCGCCACGGCGTTGCCGGCCGATGTGGCGGCCTTGTTGCCAGCCTGTTGGCGCACCGACTGAAAGGCCTCAAACTGGCGTGCAACCCAGGCCGGTGACCACCGTACTGCTGCTGCGCGAGCGCTGACCGCGAACGACCGGTCCCCTTTGACCTGGCGGGATCGAATCGACCCAATTCGGTCAGACACATTTTGCCGAAGCGGGCGGTCGGGCCCTATCGGACGCCGCAAGCTGAAGTTGTTGACGGGAATGACCGTCGTCGAGTCGATGCCGCGGCTCAATAACCCACCCGCACGGTGCCGCTGCGGATGCCGTTGAGTTGGCCTGTCTGCAGCCACTGCACGGTGGCATCAAACACCAGCTTGCGGTTCTCTTCCCACATGGCGTTGTGGGAAGAGCAGCCGAGGTCGATCAGCACCTTGTCGGCACTTCCAAGGTCCTCGTAGAGGTCGCGCACGCGCTGTGGCGGAACTTGCTTGTCGTGCTCACCGGTGATCATGAGGTATGGGGTCTTAACGTTCGACACGGCTGCCTTGTTGAAGCCCCAGGTGGGGACCATCGGGGCACGTCGAACGCCATCACCCCAGGCCGCGCCGATTGGGTCGGACACCAGCATCTCGTCGAAGATGGTCTTCGCCGCCGCGACCTCGTATTGCCCAGTACACCCGACTTGGCGGTCCCAGTTGGCGATGAAATCCTTGCGCGACTGCACCGACATTGAGCCTTCGTTCATCGCCGGCAGCGGGCTCGGCTGAGAGGTCAAGCCGTCCCGGTTGTACGCCGGCGCGAGCACAACGATGCGCTCAACCTTGGTGGGCTGCAAAGCCGCGTAGCCGGTAATGCGAGGGCCACCCTGCGACCAGCCAACGAGAGATACCGTCTCGACGCCGCGCAGACGCCGAATGTGGTCAACGACCTGCCCGATGTCATTCCAGTCCGAACTCATCGTCGTCATTGGGCTTCGGTAGCTGGCTTCGCACGGGGCAGGAACGTAGCCAGCCTGCTGAGGCTTGGAGATGTTGCAGGGGTCTGCCATTGGCGCGGGCCGCGTCGAACGGCCGTAGCCGGTCAGGCTAACCGAGAACACGTCGAAGCCGGCCCGCGCGACTTCGTTGATCCAACTGTAGTCCGGCATCGCGGAGTCGAAAGACACCTCGCCGGGCGTGCCCGCACCGTGGATGAACACGACCACCGGCAGCCGGGTGGTGCCCGAAGGTTGAACCTCGCGCAGGTAGATCTGTGCAGTCTGGCCCGGCATCGATGGCGCCGTTGAATTGACCGACACGCGGTGTTCGGTGGTCTGCATCGTTGCTGAGGGCGGCGCAGTCCCGCAGGCGGCCGTGGTCAGCGCAACGAGGGCGCCGAGGATGGTGCGTAAGTTCATCGTCTGTCACCTGATCAAGGTTGTTTGCTGCCATCTTAGCCATCCACTCGCGAGGGACCAAGTCTTGACGCAGGCTGCAGCAGTAGATCATTTCGAGCAGCGTTCGCTGCCAGAACTGAGGGCGTTTCCATTGTTGGATGACAGCTTTGAGGTGGAATCTCAAATACCTGCTCCTGGCCGTTATGGCAAGAATTGCATAAACGGCCATTATGAGAAGACCCCAGTTATGAGAAGACCGTGGAAGGCGAGCACCCGGAACACATCGTAGGCGGGTGGTCCTTGGCGCTCGTGCACTTCTCATAATCACAGGCCCTTCAGGAACTCGAGCAGCGAGTCCGAGGC
>CAIWPS010000653.1 GCA_903914615.1 uncultured beta proteobacterium
CCGAGCAGAGCGACACCGGCTGGCGCTGCATCGCGCACGAAGTCCACGGCTGACCCATGGCTGACCTGTCCGACGTCCTCGCGGTGCTGGCGACCACCGCGGCGGCGGCGCTGTACCCGAACGGCAGCGGCCAGGCCTGCGCCGCTGGCGTGGCGTGCAAGGTGTACCCGGGATGGCCCAACGCGCTGCAGCTGGACACCGACCTGCGCGCGGCGACGCCGATCTGCCAGGTCTCGATCTACCCGCTGCCGGCCGAGCGCAACACCACGCGGTACGCGCTGGGCTGGCAGCAGGCCAGCATCAACACGGCCACCCTGGTCCTGACCATGGCCGGCCAGGCGGTGACTGTCGGCGGCGCGGTGCCGGGGGCCAGCAACCCGCACGTCGTGATGATCGCGGCCAACGGCAAGCCGTACCCCTATGCCGTGCTCGTCACCGACACGCTGGCCAGCATCGCGACGGCGCTGGCCGCCCTTGTCGCCGTGGACATACCTGGCACGACGGCGGCCGGGCCGGTGGTGACGCTGCCCAACACCGCCAAGCTGCTCGCGGCGCGGGTCGGGGTCACCGGTACCGGCCTGCTCGAGCAGCGCCGGCAGGAACGGCAGATCCAGATCGGCATCTGGGCGAACACGCCAGCCAACCGGGACGCAATCTCGAAGGTCCTGGACCCGGTCCTGGCCGGGCAGCCGTTCCTGACGATGCCCGACAACACCGGCGCGCGCCTGCGGTACGTGCGGAGCAACATGAGCGACGCGCTTGAGAAAGACTGCGCGTTCCGCCGCGACCTGATCTACACGGTGGAGTACGCCACCACGCTGACCGAGGTCGAGACGCAGATCACCCAGGAGCAGCTCAACGTCTCGGCCGCGGTGGCCGGCGTGCTGCCCTACAACCCGGTGGCCACGGTCTATGGGTAGGACCATGGCGCCGGGCGTCATCAACTACGAAGCGCTGGTGAATGGCGACAGCTATTGCCAGATAGTGCCGTCCAGGCCAGCAGGCGTAAGGGACCCGTTCTTCGGCAACGTCGTCTCCCTGTTGAGCGGCATCGGCGCCAACAACGGCAACACCTTCACCGACCTGGCGGCGTCGCCGATGACGCAGACAGTGACCGGCGCCATCGTCACGGCGACGGATACGCAAGGGTTCGGCGGCAGCTCGATCCGGTGCTTCAGCGGCAATACACCCAACTTCCTCGCCCTAAGCAGCGTGGCGCCGGTCGTCGGCAATACCGAGGCGTTCACGTTCGAGGCATGGATTCGCGTTAATGACACTGTGGGCGCGGGGGACGGCTATTTGGCCGGGCGCTGTGAGTTCCTTTCCCTCTATGGCGCAGGCTCTCTGCTGTTTTCCTGCAACGGGCAAATTCAGAACGCCGGCAACTACACCTTCGCGGTCCCATCGGGCCAGCAGGTCACTCCTGCCAACGTCGGAGGCAGCACCGGCACCGATCGTCTGTTCATCATGTATGTCCGCGAAGCGAGCGGCCTCACCTCGTTGTTCGTCAATGGCTACTACGCCCGCGACTGCGGGACGCAGACCGGTGCCATCGACACGATCTACCTCGGCAACCGAGCGCTTGCCGCAGGGCGCACTACGGGCGCGTTCGTGCAGCAGGAGCGGCTGACCCACGGCATTGCCCGCCAGGTGCGCGGGGGCGCAAGCCTCAACCAGCTCGTCTTTGCGCCTCCGACCACGACTTTCCCGAACCAATAGGACCTCACCATGCTCGCACTGACCGTCACCGCCGACTTCGCCGACTACAAGCGCGGCGACCACATCACCGACGCCGAGAAGATCGCCGCCATCAAGGACAGCGCGAACGTGGCCAACGTCGTGCAGGTGGTGCTGCCCGATCCGCCGCCCGCCGCGCCGACGCCGACGGCCTAACGCCGCCTCATCCATAGCACAAGCCGCCTCCGGGTGGCTTCTTTGTTTCTGAGCCCGCCGCGCGCGGGCTCTTCGCTTTCTAGGAGCCTCAAATGCCAGTGAGCCAAAGTGGCCAGATCAACACCACGTCGCTGGTGGTTCCAGATCTCTACATCCAAATCACGCCGCCGCAGACCCAGTA
>CAIWPS010000654.1 GCA_903914615.1 uncultured beta proteobacterium
AGGAGGTTCGCCGGCCCAGCGTCGTCGACCTCTTTTGAACTTGCTCTTGCTTGCTGAACCAACTGTAGAAGCTCACTCGATCTTTGCAACAAGGCGCCCATATCAAAGGGGCTGGCCAGCAGTCCTGCGTGATGCTGTCTCGCTCCAGCAGGGGAGCCAGGTTCGCCGAGCGGCAGGCTCGTATCGCGCGAGGCAGGCTGGCTGTTGCCTTGTAAAGTTCTCGAGCGCTGCGCCGATACCAAAGGCTGGATCCCTGAAAGAGCACCTTGAACATCGTCCCGGCGCCGACCAACGGGATGGCCGCAGGCCAGCCACTGCCGTTTCCGCTGCGAGACAGCCGAGGACAACTCCTGTTCGCACGGGGCGTGATCGTGCCCTCGGAAAAGCACGTCCAGGCTCTGTTGGCCAAAGGTGTGTGGGTCAGTGCCGAAGACGCCGACAGGTTCCAGCGGTCGTTCGCTTCCCAGCTTGACCAGATGGTCCGGCACGACTCCCTTCTGGGATCCATAGCCAGCGCGCAGCCCGACCTGAGCACCGTCGCTGCGCCTACAAGCCATGACGCAGGCCAGCCCGAGTACTGGCCGAATGGCCGGCGTCAACTAGGGAGTCCACCGTGTTGCCTCACGAAGGAATGTTACCCGTCGGTTGATTGACGCTTTTGCTTCCTTTTCTCGTCTTCAATGGTCGAAGGCTGTGGGCATGTGGGCGAAGGGTGCCGGCGGTGGGCAACGCTCAGCGCGCAGCGCTGCGTTGTCCACGGTCGGCACCCGGTGCGCCGAAGGCGCATCGTCCACGTGCCCATGGCCTGCCGGGCGCGAAGCGCCCGGCTCCCCCCCTGTACCGTCGCAGAACGTTCATGCTTCGGTCGGCACTTCGTCCGGCGCGTCGATCGGCTTGCGCAGTCGTCCCATGATCAACTCTTTCGCGCGCTCTGCACGCCAGGCTTTGACCCGACGTTGCAGGGTGCGCAGCTGCGCGTTGCCCGCATAGGCTTCAGGGAACATCGTCGCCAACCGGTTCATCAGCGCTTTGGCCGAAGCGGCTGGCTCGGCAATGAGCCAGCCGTCGACGAGCGGCCAGGCATCGGCGAACGGATCAACTTTCGTCCGCCACCAGTGCTTGGCTCCGGGCTGTTTGCGATGCGTGGGTCGGGCCTCTCCATCCTTCCACGCCGTGGACAGGCTCTTGATGAAGGTGTCGACGTCCGCCGGCCTAATCGGTGCGGCATCGCACGGCGCGCCGTGTGCCGCGAACTCGCTCAGCGTCTGTTGCGCCGCCCGAATGTCTTGCAGCAGCCGTACCGGGTCGAGGCTTTCGAACTGCACCTTCAACCGAGCCTTCACCGCTGGCTCAATGCTGGCGTGGGCCAGAAGCCGATCGCACGGGGTCGCTGGCTTGAAGTAGACCTTGTGCACCTTGGCGCCGTCGCGCGTCTTGGACTTCAGCTTGAACGATGGCTGGAAGAAGTTCACGTACAGGCGAGATGACGCATACAGCGTCGCCAGCGCCTTCGTCGCTTCTACTCCGCTCAGGCGACCGTAGCCGACCAGCCGGCGCACGATGGAGCCGTTCTTCTGCTCTACCCACGCCTGGTCATTCTTCTTGTAGGCACGCGAGCGGGTCTGCACGAGGCCTTGGCCTTTGCAGTAGTCGAACACGCTCTCGCTCATGAAGGCACTGTCGTTATCGGAGTCCACACCGAGCATGGGGAACGGCAGCACGGCCGCCACCTGCTCAAACGCACCGACGATCAACATTTGCTCCCGCATTCGCATGGCAACGCACTCGGTCCATCCAGTGGCGATGTCCGTCATGGTCAGCGTATGAACATAGTCGCCATCCGTCTTCGGGCCGCCGCAGTGTTCGACCATGTCGATCTCGAAGAAGCCTGGTGGCGGATCTCGCCAGTCGGCAAAGGTGCGCACCGGAATACTCCGTCGAATGGCCGAACCCACTCCCTTTCGGCGCTTGCGCTGCCCGTCGATGTGCAAGCGCGCGGCAGCGAGCATGCGGTCAATAGTCGCTGCGCTGACCTGCAGCACCTTGCTTCTGATGACAGGGTTCAGGTCGAGATGGCCGTGCCGTTCCATGGCATCGACCAGCGTTGGGATCAGCGCCTTCAGCCGTTTGCCGCAGACCCGATCAGCAGCCTCCCACAACATCGTCAGCGCCTGGCGAACGGCCTCGTCGTAGAGTCGATTCCGTGCTCGCGCAGCACCGGTCTTCGCAACCTCATCGCGTAGCACCCGGATTGCATGCTTGCGGTGATAGCCCGTCAGGGCCACAAACTCGTCGAGGATTTTGATCCTGTCGCTGAACGCCGCGCTGCCATACCGAACCCGCAGCGCTTCGACCAACTCCTTGCGTGTAGTCATGCTGATTTGCCTCGTCACGTTGTGCCGCCCCCGCCGGACGATCCGACGGGTAGCAACTTACGTGAGGCAACGGGTCAGCCCCGGTAGCAGAACTGATGAGTCAATGCGCAGCACCGGCGACAGCTATGACAACGCGCTGGCCGAGACCATCAACGGTCTGTACAAGGCCGAGA
>CAIWPS010000655.1 GCA_903914615.1 uncultured beta proteobacterium
CCTCGCCGCCCTGCGCAGGCACGGCTGGCGGCTGCAGGCGGCACAGGGGCTGTTGCAGGCGCCCGTGCAGGCCAGCGACGACGCGCATGCACTGGGCGTTCACGAGCTCGTCGTCCTCGCCGTCAAGGGCCCGGCGCTGCCGGCCGTGGCGGCGGCCATCGCACCGCTGCTGGGTCCGCAGACGCTGGTGCTGCCGGCGATGAACGGCGTGCCCTGGTGGTTCTGCCACGGCCTGCCGGGCTTCGAGACGCCGCTGCACAGCGTCGACCCCGGCGGCACCGTGGCGGCGGCGATTCCCTACCCCCGGGTCATCGGCTGCGTCGTCCACGCCAGCACCTCCACCCCCGAGCCCGGGCTGGTGCAGCACCGCATGGGCCAGGGCCTGATCGTCGGCGAGCCCGCGGGCGGCGACAGCGAACGCGTGCAGCGCGTGGCGGCGCTGCTGGCGCGCGGCGGCTTCGAGGTCAAGGCATCGGCCGACATCCGCTACGACGCCTGGTACAAGCTCTGGGGCAACCTGACGATGAACCCGGTGAGTGCCATCACCGGCGCCAGCGGCGACCGCCTGCTGGCCGACCCGCTGGTGCGCGGCTTCTGCTCGGCCGCGATGCAGGAAGCGGCGGCCGTCGGCGCACGCATCGGCTGCCCCATCGCCCAGAGCCCCGAGGACCGCCATGCCGTGACGGCCAGGCTCGGCGCCTTCAGGACCTCGATGCTCCAGGACGTCGAGGCCGGCCGGCCGATCGAGCTCGACGCCATCGTCGGCGCGGTGCGCGAGATCGGCCAGCGGCTGCAGCTGGCGACGCCGAACATCGACGCCCTGCTGGGCCTGACGCGGCTCTTCGGCCGCGTGCGCGGCCTCTACCCCGAAGCCTGAGGCGTGCCGGCCCTCAGGCCAGCACCGAGTCCACGCCCTTGTTGGCCAGGCGGTCTGCGCGCTCGTTGCCGGGGTCGCCGGCGTGGCCCTTGACCCAGCGCCAGCTCACTGCATGCGCCGCATTGAGTTCGTCCAGCCGCTGCCAGAGGTCGATGTTCTTCACCGGCTTGTTGTCCGATGTCTTCCAGCCGCGCTTCTTCCAGCCGTGGATCCAGGTCGTGATGCCGTTCTTCACGTACTCGCTGTCGGTGTAGACCGTCACCGTGCAGCGCTTCTCCAGCGCGCCCAGCGCCGAGATCACGGCCGTGAGCTCCATGCGGTTGTTGGTGGTCTGGCGCTCGCCGCCGAACATCTCCTTCTCGTGCTCGCCGCTCTTCAGCCAGGCGCCCCAGCCGCCGGGGCCGGGGTTGCCGCGGCAGGCGCCGTCGGCGTAGATCACGACATCGCTCATCAGAATTCCATTTCAGAGGTTTCGCGGCGGCGGTTGGCCACCACCGCCGGTGCCGCATGCACCTTGCGCTTCTCGTGCCGCACCAGGCCCACCAGGCGCATGCCGCGCACGCGCTTGACGGCGACGAGGAAGTACACCGCGCCCAGCACCGGCCACCAGCGGTCGCCGACGCTGTCCATCCAGTCGTAGCGCTGCAGCCAGGCCTCGCTGTGCAGCGGCGGGCGCCAGCAGCCGAAGCGGCCGGCCTCGACCTCGAAGCCGAGCAGGCGCAGCCAGTCGCGCAGCCGCCAGTAGCCGATGAAGTCGCCCGCGCTGGGCAGGTACAGCGGCTGGTCGCGGCCCAGGCCCAGGCCGCGCTTCAGGCGCCCGGCGCGCTGGCGCAGGCCCCACAGGCTGGCCGGGTTGAAGCCGGCGATGACGACGCGGCCCTCGGGCACCAGCACGCGTTCGACCTCGCGCAGCGTCTGGTGCGGGTCGCGCGCCAGCTCCAGGCCGTGCGGCAGCACGACGAGGTCGATGCTGGCATTGGGAAAGGGCAGCGCGTCGAACTCGCAATGCAGCGCCACGGTCTCGTGGCCGGGCTGGGTCGTCAGCAGCGGGTCCAGCGGCGGCGGCAGCGCCAGCGCCTCGGGCACGATGAGCGAGTCGCTGGCCACCCAGCGGTGCGGCATGCGGTTGGCGCGCAGGCCGTCGAGTTCGGGCAGGCCTAGCTGTAACGCATGAAACCCGAAGGCATCGGTCACCGCGTGGTCCAATCGGTCCTGTTCCCAGGCCAGCAGGTAGCGCCCCGGCGCGGTGTGCAGCCAGGCCCCCAACTCTAGAATCGACTCGTCTCGCGTCATGAATCTCGTTGCGCTGCCCGCCTTCGCCGACAACTACATCTGGATGCTGCACGACGGCGTCAGTGCCGTGGTGGTCGATCCGGGTGACGCAGCCCCCGTGGCCCGGGCGCTCGACGAGCGGGGCCTGGCGCTGGCGGGCATTCTAGTGACGCACCACCACGCCGACCATGTCGGCGGCGTCGACGAACTGCGCCCGCGGCTGCAGGGGCCCGTGTGGGGCCCCGCCGGCGAGACCATCCCCGAGCCCTACCTGCCGCTGGCCGAAGGCGACGCCATCGAGGTGCTGGGTCTGCGCTTCGCCGTCATCGACGTGCCCGGCCACACCGCCGGCCACATCGCATACGCGCAGCAGGGTGCGGCCCAGGCGCCGCTGCTGTTCTGCGGCGACACGCTGTTCTCGGCCGGCTGCGGGCGCCTCTTCGAAGGCACGCCGGCGCAAATGAACGACTCGCTGCACAAGTTGGCCGCCCTGCCCGGCGACAGCGTCGTCTGCTGCACCCACGAGTACACGCTGTCCAACCTGCGCTTTGCCGCGGCCGTCGAGCCCGGCAACGCCGCGCGCGCGGCCTACCAGCAGCGC
>CAIWPS010000656.1 GCA_903914615.1 uncultured beta proteobacterium
CACCACGTCGGCCAGCCTGGCGGCGCCGCGCACGTCCAGCCCCGGCACCTGCGCGGCAGCCCGCGCGCTGGCCATGGGCAGCACCAGCGTGCGTCCGCAGCCGCCGCGCTGCGCCGCCAGCGCCAGCGCCAGCGCGCCCCGCACGGGGCGCAGCTCTCCGGCCAGCGAAAGCTCGCCGGCGAATTCACAGGCCGCCAGGCGCGCCATGTCGAGCTGGCCCGCGGCGGCCAGGATGCCGAGCGCGATCGGCAGGTCGAAGCGGCCCGACTCCTTGGGCAGGTCGGCCGGCGCCAGGTTCACGGTGATGCGCTTGTTGTGGGGGAAGGCGTAGCCGCTCTGCTGCAGCGCTGCCCGGACGCGCTCGCGGGACTCCTTGACCTCGGTGTCGGCCAGGCCGACCAGGGTGAAGCTGGGCAGGCCGTTGGCGAGTTGCACTTCGACATGCACCTCCGGGGCTTGCAGGCCGTCCAGCGAACGGCTCAGGACCGTCGACAACGTCATCGCACATCACCTTCGGGTTGCGGGAGGCCGATGCTGGCCGGGCGCGCGCTTCGGTGCCAGCACCGCCTTGGTGCGCACCCGAATGGGGACACCCTTTCGGGGGATGGGGTACGGGTTTGCCCCTGTGCCCCGTGCGGCGAAGGCCCGGCACGGCGCCCGCCGTCGTGGCACGGAAGCTGCAAACAAACCCCCGAGCGAACGCATTCCAACCCCCTGACGGAGATTCCATGAAGAGACCTACCCTTCTGTTGCTGGCTGCTGCGGCCGGCCTCAGTGCCTTGCCCGGCGTGTCCCGCGCCGAGGACCCGCCCGCGTCGCCGCTGTCCTTCAACATCGGCGGCGTCAGCGACTACCGCTACCGCGGCA
Source organism: uncultured beta proteobacterium (assembly GCA_903914615.1). Lineage (GTDB taxonomy): Bacteria > Pseudomonadota > Gammaproteobacteria > Burkholderiales > Burkholderiaceae_C > Rubrivivax. The sequence goes on from CAIWPS010000656.1 coordinate 868, forward strand.
TTTCGCAGTCGCGCCTGAAGCCGGCGCTGCAGGGAGGCGCCGATTACGCCTTCGCCAGCGGCGCCTACCTGGGCACCTGGGCCTCGACGATCGACTGGATCAAGGACGCCGGCGGCAACGCCAACGTCGAGATCGACCTCTACGGCGGCTACAAGGGCGACATCGTCAAGGACTCGCTGAGCTACGACGTCGGCTTCCTGACCTACCAGTACCCCAGCAATCACCTCAACCCCAAGGCCGAGACCTACGAGATCTACGGCGCGCTGACCTACGGCCCCGTCACGGCCAAGTACTCGCATGCGGTGTCCAACCTGTTCGGCTTCGCCAACAGCAAGAACAGCGGCTACCTCGATCTCAGCGCCAACTTCGACCTCGGCAGCAGCATCTCGCTGACGCCGCACGTGGGCTACCAGCGCGTCGCCAACAACAGCACCGCCAGCTATACCGACTACTCGCTCACCGTGGCCAAGGACTTCAGCGGCCTGGCGCTGAGCGCCGCGCTCGTGGGCACCAGCACGAAGTCGGTCAGCGGGAACCCCGGCGGCTATGCCTACTACAGCCCGGCCGGCAAGAACCTCGGCAAGGCGACCGTCGTCGTCGGCCTGAAGTACACGTTCTAGAAGCAACCAGGAGCAATGACCATGAAGATGGTGACGGCGATCGTCAAGCCCTTCAAGCTCGACGAAGTGCGCGAGGCCCTCAGCGGCATCGGCGTGCAGGGCATCACGGTGACCGAAGTCAAGGGCTTCGGCCGCCAGAAGGGCCACACGGAGCTCTATCGCGGCGCCGAGTATGTCGTGGACTTCCTGCCCAAGGTGAAGATCGAGGCGGCCGTGGACGAGTCCATCGTCGACCGCGTCATCGAGGCCATCGAGAGCTCGGCCCGCACCGGCAAGATCGGCGACGGCAAGATCTTCGTCACCACGCTCGAACAGGTGGTCCGCATCCGCACCGGTGAGACCGGCAAGGACGCCCTGTAAGACGCGCCCCACACGAGAAAACCCATGAAGAAACTCATCACCATCCTTGCCCTGGGCATCGCTGCCCTGGGCTTCGGTAGCGCGGCGCTGGCACAGGCCCCGGCTGCTTCGGCCCCAGCGGCGGAGGCTTCGGCTGCCGCCGCCGCACCGGCGGCCTCGGCCGCCGACGCCTCGGCCTCGGCGGCTTCCGCCGCCGCCCCCGCGGCTTCCGCCCCGGTGCCCAACAAGGGCGACGTGAGCTGGATGCTCGTCTCCACCGCGCTCGTCATCATGATGTCGGTGCCGGGCCTGGCGCTGTTCTACGGCGGCCTGGTGCGCAGCAAGAACATGCTCTCGGTGCTGATGCAGGTGTTCGTCACCTTCTCGCTCATCACCGTTCTGTGGTGCATCTACGGCTACAGCCTGGCCTTCACCGAGGGCAACGCCTTCATCGGGGGGCTCGACCGGTTGTTCCTGAAGGGTGTCTTCGTGCCCGATGCGACCGGCGGCACCTTCCCCACCGTGGCCACCTTCAGCAAGGGCGTCGTGCTGCCCGAGATCGTCTATGTCGTCTTCCAGGCCAGCTTCGCGGCCATCACCTGCTGCCTGATCGTCGGCGCCTTCGCCGAACGCATCAAGTTCTCGGCGGTGCTGCTGTTCATGACGCTGTGGTTCACCTTCAGCTACGCGCCCATCGCCCACATGGTGTGGTACTGGGCCGGCCCCGACGCTTACACGAGCAAGGAAGTCGTGGACAAGGTCAACGGCACCGCGGGCCTGCTGTGGCAATGGGGTGCGCTGGACTTCGCCGGCGGCACCGTGGTGCACATCAACGCCGCCGTGGCCGGTCTGGTCGGTGCCTTCATGGTCGGCAAGCGCATCGGCTACGGCAAGGAGTCGATGGCGCCGCACAGCCTGCCGCTGACCATGGTCGGTGCCTCGCTGCTGTGGGTGGGCTGGTTCGGCTTCAACGCCGGCTCGGCGCTGGAAGCCGGCAACAGTGCCTCGCTGGCCTTCATCAACACCTTCCTGGCGACGGCCGGTGCGGTGCTGTCGTGGTCGCTGGGCGAAGCGTTGCACAAGGGCAAGGCCTCTATGCTGGGCGCCGCTTCGGGTGCCGTGGCCGGGCTGGTGGCCATCACGCCGGCGGCCGGCAACGTCGGCATCATGGGCGCACTGGTGATCGGCCTGCTGGCCGGCTTCATCTGCCTGTGGGGCGTGACCGGTCTGAAGAAGCTCCTGGGTGCCGACGACACGCTGGACGTGTTCGGCGTCCACGGCGTCGGCGGGATCCTGGGCGCCCTGCTGACCGGCATCTTCAACTCGCAGGCCCTGGGCGGCCCCGGCATCGTCACCGACTGGGTCACCGGCGCCGTGGCGACCAACCCGGACGGCACGCTGGCGCAGTTCATCATCCAGCTCAAGGCGGTCGGCGTGACGGTGGTGTGGTCGGGCGTGGTGGCCTTCCTCGCCTACAAGATCACCGACCTGACGATCGGGCTGCGCGTGCCGGAAGACGAGGAACGCGAAGGCCTGGACATCAGCTCGCACGGCGAGACGGCCTACAACAAGTGATATGCCGGGCCGGCTCGGCCGGCCGGAATATCTCCACCGGTTCGGGTTGACAGGCCGCGCCTGCAACTCAACCGGCCGCAAAGAAGGGGTGCCCTCGGGCACCCCTTTTCCATGGTCAGCGGGAATCGGTGCCGGCACTTAAAATTCGGGTTTTCTCGGAGCTCGACTGTCCATGGTTCCCCACCTCACCACGGCCCTCACGGGGCCGATCAACGAGCTCGAACAGCGCATCCTCGAATCCATGCCGGCCATCGAGCGCTGGTTCAGGCTCGAATGGATGGAGCACACGCCGCCGTTCTACACCTCGGCCGACCTGCGCAACGCCGGCTTCAAGCTGGCGCCGGTGGACACCCACCTCTTCCCCGGCACCTTCAACAACCTCACGCCCGAGATGCTGCCGCTGGCGGTGCAGGCGGCGATGGCGGCGATCGAGAAGATCTGCCCCGAGGCGAAGAACCTGCTGCTGATCCCCGAGAGCCGCATCGGCAATTCCTTCTACCTGCAGAACGTGCAGCGCCTGGTGCAGGTCTTCACGCAGGCGGGCCTGAACGTGCGCCTGGGCTCGCTGGACGCGGCCGTCACCGGCCCCACGCCGCTGGCCCTGCCCGACGGCAGCGAGCTCGTCGTCGAGCCCCTGCTGCGCAACCGCGGGCGCCTGGGGCTGAAGGACTTCGACCCCTGCACCATCCTGCTCAACAACGACCTCTCGGCGGGCCTGCCGCGGGTGCTGGAGCACCTGCACGAGCAGTACCTGCTGCCGCCGCTGCACGCCGGCTGGCCGATGCGGCGCAAGAGCCGCCACTTCCAGAGCTACGAGGAAGTGGCCAAGAAGTTCGCCAAGCTGCTGGGCATGGACCCCTGGCTCATCAACCCCATGCACGCGCATTGCGGCCCCGTCGACTTCGACAGCGGCAGCGGGCTGGACTGCGTGAAGACCAACGTCGACGCCATGCTCGGCAAGGTGCGCCGCAAGTTCAAGGAATATGGCATCAACGAGAAGCCCTATGTCGTCGTCAAGGCCGACAACGCCACCGGCGTCGGCATCCTCGTCGTGCGCGACGCCCGCGAGCTCGACGACCCCGAGCGCCGCAGCCGGGCCCGCAGCGCCCTCGTTCGCGACGGCCAGGCGCTGGACGAGGTCTTCATCCAGGAAGGCGTGCCCACCTACGAGCGCATCAACGACGCTGTCGCCGAACCGGTGGTGGTGATGATCGACCGCTACGTCGTCGGCGGCTTCTACCGCGTGCATGCCGATCGCGGCCCCGACGAGGCGCTGAACGCCCCCGGCTCGCGCTACGTGCCACTGGCCTTCGCCGGTCAGAGCCAGCTTCCGCGGCCGGGCGCCAAGCCCGGCGCCAGCGCGCCCAACCGCTTCTACATGTACGGCGTCATCGGCCGCCTGGCCATGCTGGCGGCGGCCTACGAGCTTGAGGCCACCGACCCCGAGGCCGAGAACTACGACTGACGCCGGCCCGGGCACGCCAGGCTGGGACCGGGCCGGCGCTCAGGCGCGCGGGCACAATCCGCGCGCACGTGCCCATGAGCGCCGAACGCCGACCCCTGTCTTCGGGCGCCCTCGCGGCGCTCACGCTGGCCGCCCTCGGTGTCGTCTACGGCGACATCGGCACCAGCCCGCTGTATGCGCTGAAGGAAGTCTTCGCCCACGACCGCGTGCCCCTCACGCCGGCCAACGTGCTGGGCATCCTTTCGCTGGTGTTCTGGACGCTGACGGTGGTGGTGTCGCTGAAGTACGTGGCGCTCATCCTGCGCGCCGACAACCACGGCGAGGGCGGCCTCATCGCCATGCTTGCACTGGCCTCGCAGGCGGTGAAGGACAGGCCCAGGCTGCGTGCGCGGCTGCTCGGGCTGGGCATCTTCGGCACCGCCATCTTCTTCGGCGACGGCGTCATCACGCCGGCCATCAGCGTGCTCTCCGCGGTCGAGGGCCTGGAGGTCGCGGCGCCCGGCCTGCACCCCTGGGTCGTGCCGGTGACGCTGGTGGTGCTGACGGCGCTCTTCGCCGGCCAGCGCCACGGCAGCGCCGTCGTCGGACGCCTGTTCGGGCCGGTCACGCTGCTCTGGTTCGTCGTGCTCGCGGCCATGGGTCTGCCGCACATCGCGCACTACCCGCAGGTGCTGGCGGCGCTGGCTCCGCACCACGCGCTGGCCTTCGTGTTCGGGCATGCGCCCACCGCCTTCGTGGCGCTGGGCTCGGTGGTGCTCTGCGTGACCGGCGCCGAGGCACTGTATGCCGCCCTCGGCCACTTCGGCAAACGGCCGATCCGCCTGGCCTGGTTCGCGGTCGTGATGCCGGCCCTGGTCGTCAACTACTTCGGCCAGGGCGCGATGCTGATCCAGCACCCCGAGAAAGCGGCCAACCCCTTCTACGAGATGGCACCCTCCTGGGCCCTGCTGCCGCTCATCGTGCTGGCCACGCTGTCCACGGTCATCGCCTCGCAGGCCCTCATCACGGCCGCCTTCTCGGTCACCAGGCAGGCGATGCAGCTGGGTTACCTGCCGCGCCTGCGCATCCTGCACACCAGCGTGCGCGACACCGGCCAGATCTGCGTGCCCTTCGTGAACGGGGCGCTGTACGCCTGCGTCGTCTTCGCGGTGCTCATGTTCGGGCGCAGCGGCGCGCTGGCCTCGGCCTACGGCATCGCGGTGACCATCGACATGAGCATCACGACCGTGATGACCTTCTTCGTCATCCGCTGGGCCTGGCGCCTGCCGCTGCCGCTGTGCCTGCTGTCCACGGCCTGCTTCCTCGCCGTCGACCTGGCCTTCCTTGCCGCCAATGCGGTCAAGGTGTTCGAGGGCGGCTGGTTCCCGCTGCTCATCGGCGGCGCCCTCTTCACGCTGATGGTGACCTGGAAGCGCGGCCGCCGCCTCATGGCCGAGCGCCTGCGCGAAGAGGCCATCGACCTCGTGCCCTTCCTGCAGTCGATCTTCCTCAGCCCGCCGCTGCGGGTGCCCGGCACGGCCGTCTTCCTCAGTGCAGAAGCCGGTTCGACCCCGTTCGCGCTGCTGCACAACCTCAAGCACAACAAGGTGCTGCACGAGCAAAACCTCTTCGTCACCGTGCAGCACCACGAGACGCCGTGGATAGGCTTCGACCGCCGTTGCCAGATCGAGGCCCTCGGCCACGACTGCTGGGCCGTGACGCTGCACTTCGGCTTCAAGAACGAGCCCGACGTGCCCGAGGCGCTGCGGCTGCTCGCCGGCCGCGGCGTGCAGCTCGACGACATGGAGACCAGCTACTTCCTCAGCCGCGACACCGTCACCCCCACCTTCGCCGGCGGCATGGCGATGTGGCGCGAGAAGCTCTTCGCCAGCATGCACCGCAATGCCGCCGCCGCGGGGGACTTCCTGCACCTGCCGACCAACCGCATCGTCGAGCTGGGCACGAAGCTCGAGATCTGATCAGGCGGCCAGCAGCGAGGTGAACAGCGGGTCGCGCCGCGTGCGCGGCCGGTAGGGCTGCAGGCGGCGCGCGATCTCGGCGATGTGCTCGGGCGTGGTGCCGCAGCAGCCGCCGGCGATGTTCAGGAAGCCGGCGCGCGCGAAGTCTTCGAGCAGCGCGCCGGTGACGGCCGGCGTCTCGTCGAAGCCGGTCTCGCTCATCGGGTTGGGCAGGCCGGCGTTGGGGTAGCAGCTGACGTAGGTGTCGGCGGCGACCTTCGAGAGTTCCTCGATGTAGGGGCGCATCACCGCGGCGCCGAGGGCGCAGTTCAGCCCCACCGCCAGCGGTCGCGCATGGCGCACCGAATGCCAGAAGGCGGCCACGGTCTGGCCGCTGAGGATGCGGCCCGAGGCGTCGGTGACGGTGCCCGAGACGATCACCGGCAGCCGCTCGCCGCTGTCTTCCATCAGCTCGTCCAGGGCGAAGATGGCGGCCTTGGCATTGAGCGTGTCGAAGATGGTCTCGACCAGGAAGAGGTCGCAGCCGCCTTCCAGCAGCCCTTCGGCCTGCTCGCGGTAGGCGGCGCGCAGCTCGTCGAAGCTGGTGTTGCGGGCGCCGGGGTCGTTGACGTCGGGGCTGATGCTGGCGGTGCGCGGCGTCGGCCCCAGGGCGCCGGCGACGAAGCGCGGCCGCGCGGGCGTGGCGTGGGCGTCGGCGGCCTGGCGCGCCACGCGCGCGGCGGCGACGTTCATCTCGCGCGAGATGTGCGCCAGGCCATAGTCTTCCTGGGCCACCGAGGTGGCGCCGAAGGTGTTGGTCTCGATGAGGTCGGCACCCGCAGCCAGGTACTGGCCGTGGATCTCGGCGATGACGTCCGGACGCGTCAGCACCAGCAGGTCGTTGTTGCCCTTCAGGTCCTTGGGGTGGTCGGCGAAGCGCGTACCCCGGAAGTCGGCCTCGCCGAGCCGGTAGCGCTGGATCATCGTGCCCATGGCGCCGTCAATGATGGCGATGCGCTGCTGCAGCAGCTCGGCCAGCGCGCCACCGCGGGTGTAGGGCTGAAGGGTCTTGCTCATGGCGCGATTGTAGGAAGTGGCGGCCGCGCCGTGCCGCGAAGGGCAAGGGGCAAGGTGCAAGGGCGCAGGCGCGGGCCCGGGCGCTACAGGCTGCGGTAGCGGTGGCGGCGCCTGCGGCGGCGGTGCGGCACGGTGCTGCCGGCGCCGCGGCGGCGGCGGCGCTGGCGCATCGCAAGGTCCACCGACATCAGCGCCAGCGCCACCGGCACCAGCACGCCGCAGAACAGGCTGAGCGCCGAGCCCGGCACCTGGTGCAGGTAGACCGAACCGAGCTGGCCGAGCACGCCGGCGGCGGCGATCACCACTTCCTGCCCGGCGAAGAGAGTGAAGGCGAAGATGACCGCGGCCACCAGCCGCCACATCGGGCGCCGTTCGACTTCGTGCCCGACGCCGCCGAAGGCGGTCCACAGACCGCAGATGAAGCCGACGACCAGCGTCACGGCGGCGCCGGAAAGCAGGTCTTCCTTCCACTGCACGCCGGGACGGAAACCGGCGGCAACGATCCAGCCGACATGCGAGCCGCCGGCCACCACCGCCAGCATCAGGCCGGCCAGCAGCAGCGCCCACCAGCGCTGGCGAAACGCCAGCAGGGCCACCACCGGCAGGCAGCCGGCGACGGCGCCCAGCCACAGCAGGGGCGCGGCCAGCGCGTGGTAGCCCACGGGAAAGGACAAGGCTTCGCCGGACAGCAGGAGCACCGTGGTCGCCGCGATGCCGGTGCCCAGCGTGGCGGCCGCCACCAGCAGGTCGCGCCAGTTGTCGCGCAGCCGCAGCGCCCCCTGCGCCCGCTGCAACCAGCCCAGGCACACCTGCGACGCCAGCAGGCCGACGATGGCGGCCAGCGTCCACAGCAGCAAGGACGACTCGGCGGTCGACGATGAAATGTCGCTCATGGGCACAATGATCTCACCCGCCGGTGGCCCGGCTCAAGAATCGAGCGGCGCCGGCGCCGTGGGGTCGAAGAGCGAGGGCCTGAACACCCCGCCCGGGCCCTGTTCACCGTCGCCGTCGGCCCACAGGGCCAGCGAGATGGCGGTCATGGGCTTGGCGAAGAGATAGCCCTGCAGCTCGTCGCAGCCCAGGGCCACCAGCGTGTCGCGCTGGGCCTCGGTCTCCACGCCCTCGGCGACGACGCGCATGCCCAGCGTGCGCGCCATCTGCACGATGGCCTGCACGATGCCGTGGGCGCGCTCGCCGGTGGCCAGGTCGCTGACGAAGGCGCGGTCGATCTTCAGCTCGGCCGCTGGCAGCCGGCGCAGCGACGCCAGGCTGGAATGCCCGGTGCCGAAGTCGTCGATGGAGACGTGCAGCCCGGCGCGGCGCAGCCGCTCGAAGGCGTCGCGGGTGACGCTGGTGTTCTCCATCGCCACCGTCTCGGTGATCTCGCAGGTCAGGCGGGCCGGCGGTATGCCGTGGCGGTGCAGGGTGGTCTCGATGTGCTGCACGAGGTCGTCCTGGCGCAGCTGGTGGCCCGAGATGTTGACCGCCACCCGCATGCGCAGGCCCTGCTTGCGCCAGGCGGCGGCCTGGCGGCAGGCCTCCTCGATGACCCAGCTGCCGATCTGCGTGATGAGGCCGTAGCGCTCGGCCAGCGGCACGAAGATGGTCGGGCTGATCATGCCGCGCTGCGGATGCTGCCAGCGCAGCAGCGCCTCGGCTGCGGTGACCTGCATCGTGCGCGCGTCGACCTTGGGCTGGTAATAAAGCTCGAGCTGGCCGCGCTCGACGGCGTGGCGCAGCTCCTGCAGCAGTTCGGCCTGCTCGCGCATGTCCACGTCCATCGCCGGGTCCCACAGGGCATGGGCGCCGCCGCCGCCGAGCTTGACCGCACGCATGGCCGCGGCGGCGTGGCCGATGAGGCGCGGCCGCGAACCGTGGTCGGGGTAGACGGCGATGCCCACCGAGGCCGTCAGTTGCAGGTCCAGCGCCTCGACCTCGTAGGGCTGCTGCAGCGCCTCGAGCACTGCGGCGGCGGCGCGCCCGGCGCTCGCGGCATCGGCGGTGACGAGGAGGGCGAATTCGTCGCCACCCAGGCGCGACGCACGCGGCTCGCCCCTGACCTGCCGCGACAGCCGCCGGGCGGCCTCCACCAGCACGGCGTCGCCGACGCGGTGGCCGTAGCCGTCGTTGAGCGGGCGGAAGTTGTCCAGCCCCACGTACAGCAGGGCCAGCTTGCGCGTGCCCCGGTCGCAGGCCTGCACGGCCTCGTCCAGCGCATGCTCGAACTCGGGCCGCGTCACCAGGCCGGTGAGGGCGTCGCGGCCGCTCAGCTCGTCGATGCGCGAATGGGCCGCGCGCAGGCGCGAACCGAGGCGGTTCTTCAGCCGCACGTAGCGCCACAGGCCGAACAGGATCACCAGCACGCAGGCGGCCAGCGCCCATTGCGCCCAATGACCCTGTCCGAGCGAGATGGCTTCTGCGGCGATGGACCCCATGCGGGTCATATCGGCCCGCCCGGCGACCCGCTTGAGCCCCGCGCCACGGCGGCGGACTTATTGCCGCGCCTTCAGGCCTTCTGGAAGCCGATGCCGCGCCTTTGCCGTACTTCCGGCTTGGCCCGGTGCTCGCTTTCGAGCTGGCAGAGGAACTCGTCGGCGCTGCAGGGCTCGCCCAGGATCTCGGCCTGCCGCTGCACCGCGGCGAAGTCGCCCGGCACCAGCTGGTCCAGCGCCGCCAGCCGCGCACGCTGCTCGTCGCTGGCCGCCGCGGCGTCGCCGGCCAGCGCCTCGGCGACGAACATGCGCAGGCGCTGCCCGGCCGTCAGCGGCTGGAAGCGGATCTTGAAGGTGAAGCGGCGCAAGGCGGCTTCGTCCAGTTCCTCGAAGAGGTTGGTGGTGCAGATGAAGATGCCCGCAAAGCGCTCCATGCCCTGCAGCATCTCGTTGACCTCGGTGACCTCGTAGTTGCGCTCGGCCAGGCGGCGGCTGCGCAGGAAGCTGTCGGCCTCGTCGAGCAGCAGCACCGCGCCCTCGGTCTGGGCCTCGTCGAACATGCGCGCCAGGTTCTGCTCGGTCTCGCCGACATACTTGCTGGCGATGTCGCTGGTCTGGCGGATCATCAGCGGCCGCTGCAGCGCCTGCGCGATGTGCTCGGCCAGCGCCGTCTTGCCGGTGCCCGGCGGGCCGTGGAAGCACAGCGTGCCGTGGCCGCGCTGGCGCAGCGCGGCGACGATGCGCGGCACTTCGAAGCGCGATTCGACGTTCAGCAGCGTCAGGTCGTAGGCCGTCACCACGGGCCTGGCGCCGCGTTCCGCGCGGCCGCCGGCCAGGGCCTGGTCGGCGTTGGCGAGCTGGCGCTCGATCAGCGCCTCGAAGCCCGCGGCGTCGGCGTCGCCGGCCTGGGCCAGGCGTGCGAAGCGCACCGCGGTGCGGATCTGCGCCGGGGTCAGGCCGCGCCGCTCCGCAAGCCGCGTGGCGAAGCCTGCGCTCACATCGACGCCCTCCAGCGCACGCGTCACCAGGGCCTGGCGGGCGCCGGGCGGCGGGCTGAGCAGGCGCAGGTGGTACTGGAAGCGGCGGCGGAAGGCGGGGTCGATCTGCTCGATGCGGTTGGTGACCCAGATCACGGGCACCGGGTTGGTCTCCAGGATCTGGTTCACCCAGGCCTTGCCGCTGACGCTGCTGTTGATGCCGCCGCCGTCGCCGTTGTCCAGGCGGGCGATGATCTGCGCCGCCTCGCCGCTGATGGGCGGGAACACGTCCTCGACCTCGTCGAAGAGCAGCGCCACGCCGAGGCTGCCCTTGAGGAAGACCTGGCTGATCTGCAGGCTGCGGTAGCGGTCGCGGCCGGACAGGCTGTTGCCGTCGCGGTCGGCGTACTCGACCTCGTACAGCTGCAGCCCGGCGGCGGCGGCGCAGACCTTGGCCAGTTCGGTCTTGCCGGTGCCCGGCGGGCCGTACAGCAGCACATTGACGCCGGCTTCCTTGCGCAGCGCGGCATGCTTGAGCAGGGCCGTCAGCATCGCGGCGTCGGCGGCGACAAAGGCAAAGTCGTCGCTGCCGAGCTCGCTCGGCGCCACCGGCCGCGTGAACACCGCCATCAACTCGCCCGGGGCGCGGTACTCGCGCATCAGCACCGGCGGCAGCTGCTCGCTGACCTTCATCAGGTCGGCCAGGTCGGTGATGTTCTGTTCCGACAGCAGGTTCTCGATCATGCCGATGCGTTCCAGCCGCGAGCCGGCGCGCAGCGCCTCGGCGACGTCGCCGGCCTCGACGCCGGCCACCGCGGCCAGCGCGGCATAGGCCTCCTGCGCATTGCTGACCTTGAACTCCACCAGCAGACCGCGCAGGTCGCGCTGGTAGCGCGCCAGCGTGCCGTAGAGCAGCAGCGCGCGCTCGGCCGGGTTCAGCTGCAGCAGCCCGGCCAGGGCGTCGATGTTCTTCTGGACGAGGGTGGATTCCTTCTTCAACCGCCGCGCCAGCCATTCGCAGCTGGTGGCCAGCACCGTCAGCAGGTCCTTGGGCGCGTCCTTGATGTACTCGTCGATGTAGAAGAAGAGCGTGCCCTCCTCGTAGGGCCCGCGCCAGGGGCCGTGGCGTTCCAGGAAGGCCTCGTCGGCCAGCGCCTCATGGCCCCTCCACTGCGGGTTGCCCTTGCAGCGCTGGTTCAGGAAGGCGCGCACGCGGCCCAGCACCGGCGCTGTCCACACGAGGTGGCGGCCGACCAGCGAGAGCAGGCTGTTCCAGTCGCGCCGCAGGTTGAACCGGCCGGCCTGGCGCAGCGTGAGCGTGAGCACGAAGTGCGAGCACAGCATGTCCAGCACCGGCGCCTGCGCCAGGCCAGGCGAGAGCAGTGCGCGCGTGTCGGCCAGGGCGCGGGCCATTGCAGGGCTCCTTCGGCGGAGGTCCGGGAAGGCCCATCTTGTCGCAGCACGACCGCCGCGACAAGCCCTCGGGGTCTTTGCCTAGTGCAGGACGACCGGGTTCAGCGCCATGCCGGTGTAGCCGGCGATGTACTCGTCCAGCGCTTCGGGGCTGGCACCGCCGGGGCTGGCCTCGACCAGCGCCTGCACGCCGCGCTGGAAGCGGTCGGCGAGCGCACCCTCGAGGAAGATCTCCTTGCGCGCGAACTTGTCCACGATCTCGTACCCGCCGCGCTTGAGCTGCGGCGTGTCGTCAGCGGCGGGCACGTCGAACTGCACGACGACGTAGCTTTCCGAGTTGTAGAGCATCTGCATGCGTAGGCCTCCAGACCTCCCAGGTGGGCCCCTCGACGGCGAATTCAACCCTGCGAACCTCAGGGCGCGTCGTCGAGCAGCAGGTCGCTGCGCTCGCCGGTCGGCCGCACCAGCAGCGTCGTGCGCACGGGCAGGTGGTGGCGCGCCGGGTCCAGCCAGACGTCGACCTGGGTGTCGTAGGGGCGCTGCGGCAGGCGGCGGAAGTGCAGCGCCTCGGTGGCGCCATCGTCGGCCAGCACCAGGGTCTCGCGACCCTGGGCGATGAAGGTCCAGACGCCGGCATCGCCGCGCACGCCGACCACGAACAGAAGCACCTCGCGCCCGGGAGTGGCCAGGGCCGGCTCGGCGGCGACGATGGCGCCCAGCTGCACCATCCAGCTCAGGCGGTCCTGGGCGCCGGGCAGCAGGGGGTATTCGAGCTGCGGACCGCTGAAGGTGATGCGCGCCACGCTGCGCTGGAAGTGCACGGCGCGGCGGTCGCGGCCGCGCTGGCTCTCGGCAGCCCGGTCGGGAGCCAGGCCATGGGCGTCGATGCGGCCGGCGCTGGTCCAGCCGCTGGCCACGGCGCCGCGGGGCTCGACTTGCAAGGCCAGCAGGTAGCTGCCGTCCTCGGCCGGCGCCCATTGCAGTTCGGCGCGGCCGCCGCCGCTGCCGCGCTGCAGTCGGTAGCGCAGCGTCGCCGGTGGGGGCAGGCGGGTGGCGTAGACGGGGACGTCGAGACCGCCGGGTTCGGGGGCCGGCAGGGCCTGCGCGGCTGCCGAGGCTGGCTGCGCAGGTGCAGCGGCAACGGGTTTCGCGGCCCGCACGCGCGCCGCCCCGGGCTCGGCGCGCAGGGGTGCAGCCACCGTGGCCGGCAGCGCTGG
>CAIWPS010000657.1 GCA_903914615.1 uncultured beta proteobacterium
CCGTACTGCACCGCCTGCAGCGCCTCGCGGCGCGCCTGCGGGCGGCTGCGCGGGTGCGCGGCAGCTGGGCCTGGGCGCGCAGGCCGGCCAGCGGCGTGCGCAGCTCGTGCGCGGCGGCGGCGAAGAAGTCACGTTCGCTGCGCTGCGCCGTGTCCAGCCGTTGCAGCAGCTGGTTGATGGCCACCAGCAGCGGCGCCAGTTCGGCCGGCTGGCCTTCCAGCGCGACCGCGCGCAGGTCGGCCGGGCCGCGCCGCGCCACATGCGCCGTGGCCGCGTGCAGCGGCTGCAGCGCCAGCCGCAGCAGCCACAGGCACAGCGCCCCCAGTACCAGCGCCGACAGCCCCAGCCCGTAGGCCAGGTGGCGGTCCAGCAGGTCGGCAGCCGACAGCCGCATGCTCAGCGGCTCGGCAGCCTGGATGCGGTAGCGCTGGCCCGGCCCGGGCAGGCTGACGACGCGGAAGGGCTCGCCGCGCAGGGTCTGCGTCGACCAGGCGGTCTGGGCCAGCGGCACGAAGGGCATCAGCGGTGTCGGCTGCGCCGCGCTCAGGCTCGACACCAGCAGCCGCTCGTCGCCCGACCAGATCTGGTAGCGGAAATGGCCCGCGCTGGTGCCCTCGGTCTCGATGTGCGCGGGCGTGGCGCGGCCCTCGGCGGCGAGCTGGGTCACATGGTCGTCCTCGAATTCGAGCAGGGTCTGCGCAATGTCGGCGAGCCTGGCGTCGAAGAGCAGGGTGGCCTGGCGCTGCGCAGAGTAGTAGATGGCCGCGCCGCCGGCCAGCCAGGCCGACACTTAGGCCACGCCGGCGATGGCCAGCAGCCGGCTGCGCAGCGACCAGCGCCGCGGCTGCAGCTTCACTCCGTCACTCCGGCCCCGTGCCGTGCAGCCTGTAGCCGGCGCCGCGGACGGTCTGGATCCAGCCCGGGCCGAGCTTGCGCCGCAGGTGGTGGATGTGGACGTCCACGGCATTGCCGACGATCTCTTCGGGTTCGCCGTACAGCGCCTCCTGCAGCTGCGCGCGCGTCAGTACCTCGCCCTGGCGGCGCAGCAGCGCTTCGCCCTTGCCGCGCAGCAGCGCCTCGAGCAGCCAGAACTTGCGCTTGGTCAGCGGCACGAACTGGCCGTTGACCGAGACCGTGCCGCTGGCCGGCACCAGGCACAGGCCGCCATGGCGCAGCGCCGCGTCGGCAGCGCCGGCGCTGCCGCGCCGCCGCTGCACCGCGCGCAGCCGCGCCGCCTGCTCGTCCAGGTGCACGGGCTTGACGAGGAAGTCGTCGGCGCCCAGGTCGAGCAGGCGCACGCGGTCGCGCACCTGCTCGCGGGCCGTGATCACGATCACCGGCAGTTCGCAGCCGCCTGCGCGCAGTTGCTGCAGCACCTCTTCACCACCGATGTCGGGCAGGCCGAGGTCGAGCACGATCCAGTCGTAGGCATGGCGGCGCAGCGCCGCCGCGACCTCGCGGCCGGCGGCAATCTAGTCGGCGTCGATGCCGCTGTGGCCCAGCCAGGCCCGCACGGCGCCCGCCAGGCGGGCGTCGTCCTCGACCAGCAGCAGCCGCATCAGCGTTGCGTGGGGCCGACCTCGATGCGCAGCCCGCTGGCGCCCACGGCCATCGGCGCGCTCAGCGTCTCGAGGTCGCCCGGCTGGGCCATGGCGTTGCCGGTCTTGCTCACGCGAACGCCCACCACCACCTGCGGCGCGCCGGACAGCCGCGCCGCCGGGCTCATCGCCAGGCTGTCGTCGAGGCGGAAGTCCAGCGGCAGGTCGCTGACCTTCTTGCGCAGGATGGCCAGCGGCATCTTCGAGCCGGTGGGGGCGCGGGCGTAGATGAAGACGGTGTCGTCGGGGCCGACCTTGGCCTTGGCGGCGTCGGACAGGCTGACGCGGCCGCTGATGGCCGCTTTGGGGTCGCCTGCGGGCGCGGCGGCTTCGGCCGGCGCCGCGCCGCCCCCGCCTTCGCCTAGCAGCGAGCCCGGCGCCGGCGGCAGC
>CAIWPS010000658.1 GCA_903914615.1 uncultured beta proteobacterium
CTGGACCGCACCGGCTTTCGAGGAGGCCTGTTGGCTTGAGTCAGGCCGGCGTGGCCCGACTTCTCTTGGCTGCTCGGACTTTCATTATTCCAGCCCCCCGCAGGGGCCGCCGGAGGCCCCCCCGGTTGGGCCATGTACCCATGGTTCAACCCTCCTGCTGCGCCGCCGCTCGCGCGGGCTTGGGTGTGGCCGAGGCCTGAGCGCGTTGGCGCCAATAGTTTGCTTCGGCTTCGGCCGGTGGGATGTAGCCGATGGGCTCCAGCAAGCGATGGTGGTTGAACCACGAGACCCATTCGAGCGTGGCCAGCTCGACCGCCTCGCGCGTCTTCCAGGGACCGCGCCGGTAAATGACCTCGGCTTTGTACAGCCCGTTGATGGTTTCGGCCAGCGCGTTGTCGTAACTGTCGCCGATGCTGCCAACCGAGGGGTCGACGCCGGCTTCAGCCAGCCGCTCGCTGTAGCGGATCGAGACGTACTGCGAGCCCCTGTCCGAATGATGGACCAGGGCGCCGTCTCGCTCGTGCCGACGAGCGTACAGCGCCTGCTCCAGCGCGTCGAGCACGAAGTCGGCTTGCATGGAACTGCTGACCCGCCAGCCGACGATGCGCCGCGCGAAAACGTCGATGACGAAGGCCACGTACACGAAGTCTTGCCACGTCGAGACGTAAGTGAAATCGGCCACCCACAGCTGGTTCGGCCGGTCAGCCTTGAATTGCCGGTTCACCCGATCACGCGGGCACGCCGCCTTGGCACCAGACACGGTTGTGCGCACCGACTTGCTGCGGCGCGCGCCTTGAAGGCCGAGCAGCCGCATCAGCCGCTCGACGGTGCAGCGCGCCACGGCCGTACCTTCGCGCCGGAGATGGTGCCAGACCTTGTCGGCGCCATAGACCTGCAGGTTCTGGTCGTACACGCGCTGCACCTGAGGCAGCAGCTGGGCATCACGCCGGGCTCGGGCGGGCAGCAGCGCCGGGTTGCGTTGGCGCGCCGCATGGAGCCGATACGCCGACGGGGCGACCTGCAGCACGCTACAAATCGGCTCGACCCCGAAACGAGCGCGATGCTCGTCGATGAAGGCGTTCACTTCTTGAACTGGCGGTCGAGCTCCGCCTGGGCGAAATATGCGCTGGCCAGCTTCAAGATCTCGTTGGTCTTGCGCAGCTCGCGGACCTCACGCTCCAGCTCCTTGATGCGCTCCTGCTCGGCCGTGGTCGGACCTGGCCGTGCGCCGCTGTCGCGCTCGCCCTGGCGCACCCATTTGCGCAGCGTCTCGGACGTGCAGCCGATCTTGCCCGCGATCGACTGGATCGCCGCCCACTGTGATGGGTACTGGTCCTTCGCGTCGAAGACCATGCGCACCGCGCGATCCATGACCTCGGGGGAAAACTTTGGGGACTTCCTCATGTTGGCTCCATTCTCTCAATCGAAGGAGTCTCCTCAAAACCCGGGGCGGATCATTGCGCGGGCGCCCGGCTTCCAGTTGATGCGAGCGGCCGCCGCTATCGTGGCTGTTGCCGCCCTGCCCCCTTCCGCCAATCTGCGCCATCCACTGCTTGGTGCCCATGACGACCTCCTGGGTTGGGACGTACAGGTCAGCATCAAGCCTTGGCCAATGCAGGCCGAGACTAGTGGCCGAAGCCTCGACGGTTCCAAGATCGACTGCTTTGGCGCCGGCCAGGCCTTCGGCGTGCTCGACTGGGAACTTAACGCACACATTTGCTGCGCCGCCCCGAGGAGGCAGGTGGTACTCCCCGGGGGAGGCGACCACGCCCCAGGGGCTGGGGACCTGTATGTCCTGCGATGCAGACGTAGGGACGACGTATACCTGCAGATAGCAATACGCAGCAGAGATAGCAGCGGGGAGGCACTGGTGCCTCCCGGGGTGGCACACTGAAGCCTTGCGCCGGGCCACACCGGCCACCCATACTGCGTCCAACGAAAGGTCGCTACCACATGACTACCGCCACCGCCCCGAAGCCGGCCAGCACGGACCGCAAGATTACCCAGAAATGGGGTACCGCCTTGACCGGTGCGGGCTGGACCGCGATCCCCAACGTGATCATCAAGCGGCAGAAGGCCCTGGGGCTGACGCCGCTCGACGTGAACATCATCCTGCAGCTCCTCACCTACTGGTGGGAGCACGAGAACCTACCGCGCCCGTCGAAGGCGACCATCGCCGCGGCAATCGGCGTTAACCCCCGCACTGTGCAACGGCGCATCGCCTCGATGGAGAAGGCGAAGTTCATCAAGCGGGTGCCGCGCAGTTCCAGCACCAAGGGCAGCAACCCGAACCTGTATGACTTCAGCGGCCTGATTGCCGCCGCGCAGCCCTTCGCCCTTGAAGAGCTGCAGGACATTGAACAGCGGAAGAAAGCGAGCGCAGATAAGCTGGCCCGCAAGCGGCCTCGCTTGGCCGTCGTGAAGAGTTAAACGGCGTAGCTCAACGGAAAGAGCGTCGGCGTGCATGCGGTCAGCTGAGGGCCGCTGCAGGATGCGAGTAGGAGTGCTGTCATCCTATCAGCGCTGAAGATCGGGGTTCAACTCCCCGCGTCGTGCCCATCCGGCAGGCCCGAGGCCAAAGCCTCGGGCTCAGCCCTCGAAAAAGTCCTCGTCCACCTTCTTCAGGTGCAGCACGTCCTCATCACGGCAACCCACGTTGTATCGGATCATCAGC
>CAIWPS010000659.1 GCA_903914615.1 uncultured beta proteobacterium
GCGCCGCGCTGGCCTTGCTGCCGCTGCTGCCCGGCGGCGCGGCGCTGGCCGCGGCGCTGCCGCAGGCGGGCCTGCGGCCGGCCGTGTTCGCTGCCTACGCGCTGGCCTGCGCCGGCGCCTGCGTGATGGAAGTGCGCTCCACGCCTGCCGGGCCCGGCGAGCCCGGCGAGAAGGCCGGCCGCTGGCTCTTCACGCTCATCCTGTGCATCTGCCTGGCCACCGAGGTCTGCGCATGACGGCGCCGCGGCTGCAGGTGCGCGACCTGAGCTTCGCCTACCCGCAGCGGCCGGTGCTGGACGGCTTTTCGGCCGACTTCCACGCCGGCGTCACCTGGGTGCGCGGCAGCAACGGCAGCGGCAAGTCGACGCTGCTCAAGCTGCTGGCCGGTGCGCTGCCGCCGCTGCTCGGGCAGATCGCGGTCGATGGCATCGACGCCCTGGACCGGCCGCTGGACTACCGGCGCCAGGTCTTCTGGTGCGGCCCCGGTGCGATCGCCTTCGACCACCTGCGCCCGCCCGAGTACGCCGCCTTCCTGCGCAGCCTGTACCCGCACTTCGACGCCGCGGCCTTCGCGGCCCAGGCCGCCGCGCTGGGCCTGCAGCCCTTCCTCGGTACGCGGCTGGCGGCGCTTTCCACCGGCACGCAGCGCAAGGTCTGGCTGGCGGCGGCGCTGGCCGCGGGCACGCCCGTGGTGCTGCTGGACGAGCCGCTGAACGCGCTCGACGCGGCTTCGCTGCGCCACCTCTTGCAGCGCCTGGCCGAGGCCGCGCGCGAGCGCCGGCAGGCCTGGGTGGTGGCCAGCCACGAGGCCTTCGGCGACGCGGCGGCGCAGGCGGTGCTGATCGAACTCGACCGCCCCGCCGCCGGCGCTGCGCCAGCATCCCGGCTCTGACGTCGCGCTGACCGGGGCCGCCGGCGTCGGCTTTCCGATACGCCCGGCTTGCCGCCGGGGCGCCGCGGTGCCAGCATCGGCGCACAACCCCGAGGAGACTGCCATGTCCAAGCCGATGTTCGATGCCGAAGCCCTGATCTCGATGTTCGAGAGCGCCACCGCCAAGCAGGGCGAGCAGCTGCGCAAGGCCACCAGCGAGGCCACCCTGGCGGCGCTGCAGGGCCGCGAGCTGACGCTGAAGAACATCCGCGGCGCGCTGAAGTCGGTGGCCGAGGCGGCCAGCACCGGCGCGGCCAAGAACCTGGGTGCGGGCATCGTGCCCGAAGACCTGCTCGACAAGGCGGTGGCCGGCATGGACGAGGCGCTGCTGAAGGCCGTGGAAGCCAACCGCACGGCGCTGTCCACCCTCGTCGGCCAGGGCGCCGACCTGCGCGACAAGCACCTCAGCAAGGCGCTGGACGACCTCGACAAGATGGAAGACGCGATGTTCTCGGCCTTCAAGAAGGCGGCGGCCGGCGCCGGCGCGCCGCTGGCCGGCGCCTGGGGCCAGGTGCTCGAGAAGATGCAGGCCGGCGGCACGCTGTCGGGTGCCAAGGCCACCGCCACCGCCGAGCAGCTGGTCGAGCAGATGCAGGGCGCCATGCGCAGCACGCGCGCGGCCTCGATGCGCGCCGCGCAGGCGCTGGCCGAGAGCTACACGGCGATGGTCAGCGGCGTGCTGCTGGGCATGTCCGAGGCGCTGCAGGGCAAGGCGCCGGCGCGCAAGAAGTAGGCGCGCCGCGGCTCGCAGGGCTCGGGGGGGCTAGGGCCCTTCCCTGCCCCTAGCTTTCGTCTTGACGGGAGCCGCAGGCCGGCACGACCATGCGCCACCCGTGCTCAGCGCGGGTGGCCCGCCGCCATCGCCGCGGGCCTGCATGGAGACGAGCATGTCGAACGCGCGCAACACCACCGCGGCCTGGGCCGCCGCCGTCACGCTGCTGGCCGCGGCACTGCCTGCGCAGGCGCAGTCGTTACAGGTCGTCAACCTCGTCACCGACAACCAGGCGGCGCACCCGGCGCAGATCACCGACGCCGGCCTCGTGAATGCCTGGGGCATCAGCAATTCGGCGACGAGCCCGTTCTGGGTCTCGTCCAACGGCGCCGGCACCTCGACCGTCTACACGGTGAACCCGGCGACGCAGCTCACCGCCAAGTCGGCCATCACCGTCACCATCCCGCCCGGCGGCGGCCCGGTCACCGGGCAGGTGTTCAACAGCGGCGCCGGCAGCGGCGCCTTCAACGCCGACAACTTCCTCTTCGTCAGCGAGGACGGCACCATCGCCGGCTGGCGCGGCGCGCTGGGCACGACGGCCGAGACGCTGGTGTCGGGCAGCGCGGCCAACAACTACAAGGGCTCGGCCTTCGCCACCATCGCGGGCAGCAGCTACCTGTACGCGGCCAACTTCCGCGCCGGCAGCATCGACGTCGTCAAGGGCAGCGCCGGGGCGGTGGCACTGACCGGCAACTTCCTCGACCCCAGCCTGCCCTCCGGCTACGCGCCCTTCAACGTCCAGAACCTCGGCGGCACGCTCTACGTCGCCTACGCCAAGCAGGACGCCACCGGCAGCGACGAGGTCGCCGGTGCCGGCCTGGGCTTCGTCGACAGCTACACGCTCCAGGGCCAGCTGATCGGGCGCGTCGCCACGCAGGGCACGCTGAACGCGCCCTGGGGCCTGGCCATCGCGCCCTCGTCCTTCGGTGCGCTGGCAGGTTCGCTGCTGGTGGGCAATTTCGGCGACGGCCGCATCAACGCCTACAACCTGGCCACGAACGCCTTCCTGGGGCAGATCACCGACGGCAGCGGCGCGCCGCTGGCCATCGACGGCCTGTGGGCCATCGCCCCCGGCAACAACGGCAACGCCGGCAGCAGTTCGCTGCTGTACTTCGCCGCCGGCCCCGACGGCGAGACGCACGGGCTCTTCGGCGTCCTCACGCCCGTGC
The DNA here is from genome assembly GCA_903914615.1 of uncultured beta proteobacterium. GTDB lineage: Bacteria > Pseudomonadota > Gammaproteobacteria > Burkholderiales > Burkholderiaceae_C > Rubrivivax. Next base: position 2,873 of record CAIWPS010000659.1, read on the forward strand.
CCGAGCCGGCCACCGCCTGGCTGTGGGCCGCCGGCCTGGCCCTGGGCTGGGTGGCCAGGCGCCGCCGCATGCCGGCAAGCGCCCGCTGACCCGGCCCGCGGCCGCGCCGTCGCGTGGCCGCTGCGCAAGGGCCTGCGCTATCGTCCCGCCATGGCGCCCACCACCTTCTTCTGGCACGACTACGAGACCTTCGGCCGCGTGCCGCGCCGCGACCGCCCGGCGCAGTTCGCCGGCGTCCGCACCGACGCCGAACTCAACGAGATCGCGCCCCCGGTGATGCTGCACTGCCAGCCGGCGCCGGACTTCCTGCCCGACCCCGAGGCCGTGCTGCTCACCGGCATCCTGCCGCAGCAGGCGCTGGCGCATGGCGTGCCCGAGCACGAGTTCGCCAGCGTCATCGAGCGCGAGCTGGCGCAGCCCGGCACCGTGGGCGTGGGCTACAACAGCATCCGCTTCGACGACGAGGTGACGCGCTTCCTGTTCTGGCGCAACCTCATCGACCCCTATGCCCGCGAATGGCAGAACGGCTGCGGCCGCTGGGACCTGATGGACGTCGTGCGCTGCACCTGGGCGCTGCGGCCCGAGGGCATCACCTGGCCCACCTACACCGAGGGCGAGCTGAAGGGCCGGCCCTCGTTCAAGCTCGAACACCTCACCGCCGCCAACGGCCTGGCGCACGCCGCGGCGCACGACGCGCTGTCGGACGTGCGCGCGACGCTGGCGCTGGCGCGGCTGGTGAAGTCGCGCCAGCCGCGGCTGTGGGACTTCTGCTTCAGGCTGCACAAGAAGGACGCGGTGTGGGCCGAGATCGGCGTCGGCCGGCCCTTCGTGCACCTGTCGGGCAAGTACCCGGTGGAACGCGGCGGGCTGGCCATCGTCTGGCCGCTGGCGGCGCACCCGACGAACAAGAACGAGCTCATCGTCTGGGACCTGGCCCACGACCCGGCCGAGCTCGCCACGCTGGACGCCGCCAGCGCCCGCACGCGCCTGTTCACGCGCAGCGCCGAGCTGCCCGCGGGCGTGACGCGGCTGCCCATCAAGACCATCCACGTCAACAAGTCGCCCATCGTCATCGGCAACCTGCGCACGCTGGGCGGCGCAGCCGCGCGCTGGGGGCTGGACATCGACCAGGCGCTGCGCCATGCCGAGCGCGCGGCGCAGGTCGGCCGTGGACTGGAGGGCCTGTGGTCGGAAGTCTTCCAGCGTCCTGACGCGGCCACGCCCGATGTCGACGAAGACCTCTACGGCGGCTTCATCGGCAACGAGGACCGGCGCACGCTGCAACGCCTGCGCGAGCTGCCCGCCGCGCAGCTGGCGGGCAGGCACCCCGCCTTCCACGACGGCCGGCTCGAGGAGCTGCTGTTCCGCTACCGTGCCCGAAACCACCCGGAGACGCTGGGCGAGGCCGAGCGCGCGCGCTGGCTTGCCCACTGCGCGGCGCGCCTGCACCAAGGCGCCGGCGGCTGCACCACGCTGGCCGCCTTCTTCGAGCGCATCGACACCCTGGCCGAGAGCGCCGACGAGCGCGGCCAGGCGCTGCTGTCGGCCCTGTACGACTATGCCGAAGGCATCGCGCCCGAAGACGCCGGCGCGGGCTGAGCGCGGCGCCCTCAGGCGCTGGTGCGCGAGCCGACGGCGACGCTGTTGCGGCCGCCCTGCTTGACGCGGTACATCTCGGCGTCGGCGCCGGCCAGCAGCGCGTCGACGTCCAGACGCGCCAGCGGGTCGACGCAGACGCCGATGCTTGCGGTGACGCCGGCGGCGCTGAATTCCGGGCAGGCCTGCACCGCGTCCAGGATGCGCCGCGCGACGTCTTGCGCGCGCGCCGGGTCGGTCTCGGGCAGCAGCACCGCGAACTCGTCCCCGCCTAGCCCGTCTTTCTCAATTTCACCCTGACACCGCCGCCAAGCTGTTGAATTGATTGGCGTTAGCCCCGCAGGTCTCCACTACACGGGCAGCTCTACGATGGCTTGCTTGACTTGCGCGGCGCTGATCTTCGGGGGCGGTTGGCAGGGCAGGCTCAGCCGTAATTGGTCCAGCAGCATGCGCTGATCGGCGTCGGGCTGGGTGTAGCGCGACAGGGTCAGTTCGCGACCGTCTGTGGTGGGTATGTGCACGTCCACCATCTGCATGCTCTTGAATTTCTCAAGCACCGCGCGTGGTGTCGTTCCCCCGGCCAGCGCCCGCAGCTTGGCCTTGAGCGTGACCTGCAAGCAGTAGGCCAGGAAGGCCACGAAGATATGGGCCTCGATGCGCTCCTGGGTCTTGTGGAAGATCGGCCGGATCGACAGGTCGTGCTTGATCTCCTTGAAGGCCTGCTCGACCTCGGTGAGCTGGATGTAGAACGTCCACAAGGCTTCGGGCTGCTGCGCCGTGAGGTTGGTGCGCAGCAGGTAGCGGCCTTCTCTGCGACGCACCTGACGCAGCTTGTCGCGGTCCAGGCTGAATTCCAGGCTCGCCCTGCTCGACGCCTCCTTGGGCCAGCTCACCTTCACCAGATTGGCGGCCCGGCCAGCGTCGTGCTTGGCTGCACCGAGCTTCATCAGCAACTGGTCGCGCGTCAGGCTCTGGCCCTGCAGCGCCTTCAAGCGCTCGATGTAGCGGCGCAGTCGCTTGCGCCGCATGCCGCGCTCCTTGTCGATGCGCGCGTCGCTCTGCGCCAGCACGTACACATCCTCTTCGGTGGCCAGCCGCTTGACCTGCACGCCGTCGCGCACCTTCGCCCAGGGCCTGTTCAGGAAGGCCTGTTCGAGCTTGGTCAGCCTGCCCTTGGGCGTGCCCACGAGGTAGCTCGCGCCTATGCTGCGCATCTTGGCCAAGCTGTCCTCGGTGGGGACGCCGCGGTCCATCACCCAGATGCGGTTGGCGCGGCCGTAGCGGTGCTCGATGCGGTCGAGCAAGCCGCTCAGGGTGGTGGAGTCCGCCGTGCCTCCTCCCATCACTTCGTAGCTCAGCGGGAAGCCCTCGGGGGTGACGATCAGCGCGATGACGACCTGCCTGCAGTCACCCCGCTTGTCGCGGCTGTAGCCGAACTGACGCATGTCATCGGGGCCTCGGTCCTCGTCGGTCTCGAAGTAGGTGCTGGTCAGGTCGTACAACAGCACGTCGAACTTCGCGCCGAAGAGTTCGCCCCAGCGCCTCACGAGGAACTTGAACAGCTCGTCCTTGTGCTCGACCAGCCGGTCCAGGCAGCGGTACAGCGTGTTCTTCTCGGCCAGGCCGAAGTCCGAGTCCAGCAGGTCGGCCATGGCGCTGGCGTCGAACCACTGGCGGTGCAGACGCCACTCCGAGCCCGGGTCGATGAGTCGGTAGGCCACCAGCGTCTTGAGCACCTTCAGCCACGGTGTGCTGCCCTGCGCACGGGCAAACTTCGGGCGCCAGAAGCTGTCCAGTTCGAGCTGCTGCCACAGCTGCAACGACAGCCAGCACGCGCCCCACTGTCGCGGCCGGCGCAGGCTGAGCTCGCTGAGCCGCACACCGATCGCATCGACATCGTCCACGGGCATCGAGCCGGCCGGGAACAACGCCACCTGGCGCCGCGTGCCGGCGTCTTGCAGCTCGATGGTCTTGCGCCATGCCTCGCGCTGGCTGGCGTTGATCTCGCCGAGGTACAGCACCTGGCGCTGCACGACACGGCCGTCGCTGCAGCGCCGGTTCTCCACCACGCTCCAGTAGTCGTGGGTCTTGCCATCCTTCTTGCGTCGGTTGCAGCGCAGGAACATGACCGCAAATTCTGGGTACGTGCCACCCCGGGCGCAAGGACCAAGGTCTCCACTACAGACCCCGCCGCCCCGGCGCTCCTTGCGCATCAACAACTTGCGTCGCGATCGGCCCTAAGCTCACAGGTTATCCACGGAAATCTGAGAAAGACGGGCTAGCCGCGCCGCGACGTCGCTGCTGCGCACGGTGGCCGTGAGGAGCTCGCCGCAGCGCCGCAGCAGCCCGTCACCGAAGGCATGGCCCAGGCGGTCGTTGGCCTGCTTGAAGTGGTCGAGGTCGATGTACAGCAGCGCCACCGGCCGCCCGTGGCGGCGGCAGGGCGGCAGCACCAGCGCCGCCTGTTCCGCGAAGCCTTGGCGGTTGTTCAGGCCGCTGAGCGGGTCGGTGCGGCGCATGCGGCGTTCCTGCGCGAACATCTGCGACAGGCGCACCGCCAGCTCGCTGACGATGAGGAAGGCCGAGCCCTGGGTGACGGTGTTCACCGCCCACACCCAGGGTGCATGGCGGGCACCGTTCTCGTACAGCGCAC